>NZ_UGOA01000001.1:357500-562500 GCF_900452385.1 Legionella donaldsonii
TTCGCCATTTAAAGTGGTACGCGAGCTGGGTTTAGAACGTCGTGAGACAGTTCGGTCCCTATCTGCCGTGGGCGTAGGAAAATTGAGAGGAGCTGCTCCTAGTACGAGAGGACCGGAGTGGACGAACCTCTGGTGTTCCGGTTGTGACGCCAGTCGCATTGCCGGGTAGCTAAGTTCGGACGGGATAACCGCTGAAAGCATCTAAGCGGGAAGCCTCCCTCAAGATGAGTTTTCCCATGAAGCCCGTTGAAGACTACGACGTTGATAGGCGAGGTGTGGAAGCGCAGTAATGCGTGAAGCTAACTCGTACTAATTGGCTGATTGTCTTGACCATATAACCTGAATTGCTTTGAGGTTATAGGCAATAATGAAAGACGAATACGTTTGTGTTACCTCATATTCTTTACCGGCCTCCTGGCTATCGCAGTTAACCCTGCTTTAACCAGAACAGGCAAACCAGTTTTCCTGGCGACCATAGCGGTTTGGAACCACCTGACTCCATCTCGAACTCAGAAGTGAAACAGACCCGCGCCGATGATAGTGTGGAGTTTCTCCATGCGAAAGTAGGTCATCGCCAGGGCTTTTTTCCTAAGCAGTAGCTCGTGTGAATTGCGCACGAGAAAATTGGATGAAACCGTGCTGTTTCATCCGGCTGACTGGAGTCCCAGTTAGCGTGACTAAAGCACATGGCGTAAATAGTATGCTGGCGTAGCTCAGTTGGTAGAGCAACTGACTTGTAATCAGTAGGTCCCGGGTTCGATTCCTGGTGCCAGCACCATCTAGATGCTAGCCCTCGTGTATACAAGGCTATTGACTTTAATCATATCATGAAAGAAAATGGCGTTCTTTTTGGAGGGGTTCCCGAGCGGCCAAAGGGATCAGACTGTAAATCTGACGGCTCTGCCTTCGAAGGTTCGAATCCTTCCCCCTCCACCAATATGAACAAAAAGATGTGGTTGACAAGCGGGTGTAGTTCAATGGTAGAACTTCAGCCTTCCAAGCTGATAGCGTGGGTTCGATTCCCATCACCCGCTCCAAGTTTGTTAAGCGGCAGACTGTAAAGTCTGTAATTTAATGCCCACATAGCTCAGGCGGTAGAGCACTTCCTTGGTAAGGAAGAGGTCGTTGGTTCGAGTCCAGTTGTGGGCACCATACAGTTATAAACTTTTGAATGGGGAGATTTTCCGATGGCGAAGGAAAAATTTGAGCGTAAGAAGCCACACGTTAACGTTGGCACGATTGGTCACGTAGATCATGGTAAGACGACATTAACAGCGGCGATTACCACGATTATGGCAAAGAAATATGGTGGTACAGCGAAAGCGTACGATCAGATTGATGCGGCGCCAGAAGAGCGGGAGCGCGGAATTACGATATCAACAGCACACGTTGAATACGAATCAGCAAACCGCCATTACGCTCACGTAGATTGCCCAGGTCATGCTGACTATGTTAAGAACATGATTACCGGAGCGGCTCAGATGGATGGAGCGATCCTGGTTGTATCAGCAGCAGATGGCCCAATGCCTCAGACAAGGGAACACATTCTGTTGTCGCGTCAGGTTGGTGTGCCTTACATTGTTGTGTTTTTGAATAAGGCGGACATGGTTGATGATGCGGAGCTTCTCGAGTTGGTAGAGATGGAAGTACGCGATCTGTTGAGCAGCTATGAATTTCCTGGTGATGATATTCCAATTGTAGTTGGATCTGCACTGAAAGCGTTGGAAGGCGACACGAGTGATATCGGCGTACCAGCGATTGAGAAGCTAGTAGAGACAATGGATTCATATATCCCCGAACCAGTACGTAACATTGACAAGAGCTTCTTGTTACCAATCGAAGACGTATTCTCGATCTCTGGACGTGGAACAGTAGTAACAGGCCGTATCGAGAGTGGTATCGTTAAAGTTGGTGAAGAAGTTGAGATTGTAGGAATACGGGATACCCAGAAGACGACCTGCACAGGCGTTGAGATGTTCCGCAAACTTCTTGACGAAGGGCGCGCTGGGGATAACGTTGGTGTGTTATTACGCGGAACGAAGCGTGATGAAGTTGAGCGTGGTCAAGTATTGGCGAAGCCAGGAACAATCAAGCCTCATACAAAATTTGAAGCAGAAGTCTATGTGTTATCAAAAGATGAAGGTGGTCGTCATACACCATTCTTCAACGGCTACCGTCCGCAGTTCTATTTCAGAACGACAGACGTGACCGGTTCTTGCGATTTACCAGCAGGTATAGAAATGGTAATGCCAGGTGACAACGTACAAATGATTGTTAACCTGCATTCGCCAATTGCTATGGACGAAGGATTGCGTTTCGCAATTCGTGAAGGTGGCCGCACAGTTGGTGCCGGTGTAGTCGCAAAAATCATTGAGTAAGTGATTGATGGTGTGAAACTTCAGGGTTTCACACCAAGATGTAAGATAGGCCAGTAGCTCAATTGGCAGAGCGGCGGTCTCCAAAACCGCAGGTTGGGGGTTCGATTCCCTCCTGGCCTGCCAACTACTAGATAATTATGAAAAATACGAATGGTTCCACTATGAACTTTAAAGAAATTATGTTGTGGTTTAGTATCGGGCTAATCGCAATTTTAGCCTTTTTCTGTACATATTACTTTAATTTCTCAGGTCCTATAAAAGTCATTATCTGGCTCGGTTGGTTTGTGTTGACAGGATTGTTAGGCTTTTTTACATCCAAAGGTAAAGAAGTCTTCGCATTTGCAAAAGACGCAAAGATAGAGTTGCAAAAGGTAGTCTGGCCAACACGTCAGGAAACCGTTCAAACTACATCAATTGTTATGATCATGGTTGCTGTCACTGGATTCATTCTGTGGGGTATTGATTCTGGCATGATGTGGGTAATCGCTAAATTAACACATTTGGGTTGATAATACGGTGGAAGAGCAAAAAACTAAACAATGGTATGTGGTTCATGCCTATTCAGGTCATGAAAATTTTGTTATGCGTGAAATAAAGTCACGTGCAGAACACCACAACCTGCAAGATAGAATAGGTGAAGTAGTCGTTCCATCAGAAGAAGTTGTTGAAATGCGGGCAGGTCAAAAAAGGAAAAGTACCCGCAAATTTTTTCCCGGCTATGTGCTGGTGAATATGGTTATGGATGATGAAACCTGGCATATGATTCGCGCAATTCCACGTGTCTTGGGCTTTATTGGTGGGACCAGTCAAACGCCGACTCCTATTTCCGATAAGGAAGCTCGAGCAATTTTGCAACGTGTTGAAGATGGTGTTACTAAACCGAGACCGAAGATTCTGTTTGAACCAGGTGAGGTGGTGCGAGTTAAAGATGGACCATTTGTTGATTTCAACGGTGTTGTCGAAGAGGTCAACTATGAGAAAAGTAGGCTGCGAGTAGCAGTACTCATATTTGGTCGTTCTACGCCGGTTGAACTTGAGTTCAGTCAAGTAGAAAAGACGTAATTTGTTTGTATGTTAACCGGGGAGTCAAATTAGTACCTGCCCTTGATGCTTTGAGGGTAACTATGAAATGGCGTTATACCCAAGAGGAGTAATGATGGCTAAAAAAGTAGAAGCATATATAAAATTGCAAATTCCAGCCGGTAAGGCTAATCCAAGCCCACCTGTTGGTCCTGCTTTGGGACAACGTGGTGTTAACATCATGGAGTTCTGTAAGGCTTTTAATGCGCAAACTCAAAATATGGAACAGGGCTTGCCTACGCCTGTAGTGATTACCGTATACAGTGATCGCAGCTTTACCTTTATAACCAAGACACCACCAGCCTCTGTGTTGCTTAAAAAGCAAGCAGGTATCCAAAGTGGAAGTGGTACTCCCAATACCAAGAAAGTCGCTAAGCTTAACCGTGCTCAACTTGAAGAGATTGCTAAAACAAAAGAGCCTGATCTTACAGCGGGTAGTTTGGACGCGGCAGTACGCACGATTGCGGGAACTGCACGCAGCATGGGTATTGAGGTTGAAGGTATTGAATAAGGGGTTACCATGGCTAAGTTAAGTAAAAAACAGCAAAAAATTCGTGAAAAGGTCAAGCTTAATCATCTCTATAACGCAGTTGAAGCGATTGAGGTGTTAAAGGAATTTGCTAGTAGTAAATTTAAAGAAAGTTTTGATGTAAGTTTCAATCTTGGTGTTGATCCACGTAAGTCTGATCAGGTTGTACGTTCATCAACTAACCTACCAAAAGGTACAGGAAAAACTGTACGTGTTGCAGTATTTGCGCAAGGCGACAACGCGACTAAGGCAAAAAATGCTGGCGCTGACTTGGTTGGGTTTGAAGATTTGGCTGAACAAATTAAAGCCGGCGAAATGAATTTTGACGTTGTCATTGCAACGCCAGATGCAATGCGCATTGTAGGGCAACTTGGACAAATTCTAGGCCCCCGTGGTTTGATGCCTAACCCCAAGGTTGGCACTGTAACAATGAATGTTGAAGCGGCTGTTAACGATGCCAAGTCTGGTCAGGTTCGTTATCGAACAGATAAGAATGGTATTATCCACTGCTCAGTCGGCAAAGCAGATTTTAGTGCAGATGATTTGTTAACTAACATTTCTGCATTGATGGCGGATCTACGTAAAGCGAAGCCAGCTTCTTCAAAGGGTGTGTATTTTAAGAAAATATCATTTTCTACCACGATGGGACCAGGTTTGCCTATTGATATTGCTACGATACCCGTGTAACATATATCGCCCTTTAAAACGCTTTCACGGCATAGACATGGTTCGATGCCGTCGAAGACCGCAGGTGCCGAAGGCTTAATTTCCTGCGCAGACGGTGAACCGGCTCCGGAACTCTCCGAGACGGCCACCATAACTGTCAAATCCACAGGATTTGCACAACTTAGGAGGTCAGTAACGTGACGTTAACATTAGCTGCAAAGAAAGCTGTTGTTGAAGAAGTGACTGTAGTTGCTTCTAAGGCTATTTCGGCAGTCGTTGCTGATTATCGTGGTTTAACAGTGAATCAAATGACCCAGCTCCGTAGCGGAGCACGCAAAGCCGGTGTTTACATGCGAGTAGTGCCAAATACACTTGCCCGCAGAGCTTTTGAAAAAACCGAATTTGCTTGCTTAAGTGACAAGTTGGTAGGTCCTCTGTTTATTGCATTGTCACTTGAAGCACCAAGTGATGCAGCAAGAATGCTAAAGGACTTTGTTAAAACATTTGATAAGCTTGAAATCAAAGCATTAGCAGTGAGTGGTAAGGTTTATGAAGCCGATCAGCTTGATGCGGTTGCTAGCTTGCCAACTCGTGATGAGGCGTTAGCCAAGTTGCTGTATGTGATGAAAGCGCCTGTTGAGAAGTTTGTCCGTACACTTGCAGCCCCGCATACCAAATTGGTTAGAACGGTTGCTGCTGTTAAAGACACAAAGTAATAAACCACATAATCTTTTAATATTTTAACTTAGGAGCTAGAAATGGCTGTATCTCAAAACGACATTCTTGACACAATTTCTAAAATGTCTGTAATGGAAGTTGTAGAACTTATCGAAGCAATGGAAAAGAAATTCAACGTATCTGCTGCTGCCGCTGCTGTTGCTGTTGCTGCACCAGCTGCTGGCGCCGCTGCCGCTGCTGAAGAAAAGACTGAGTTTGATGTGGTAATGTCAAGCTTTGGTGCTAACAAAGTAGGCGTTATTAAAGCAGTGCGTGAAATTACTGGTCTGGGCTTGAAAGAAGCTAAAGACTTAGTAGAAGGTGCTCCTTCAACAATTAAAGAAGGTGTATCTAAAGACGAAGCCGCTGACATTAAGAAGAAGCTTGAAGAAGCTGGCGCGTCTGTCGACGTTAAGTAATACCGTTGTTTATATGTATAAAAACCCGGCCATGGTCACATGGCTGGGTTTGTGTGTTTGATGACATCAATAATTTACAGAGGAACCACCATGGCAATTGCAAAAGCTAAACCTCAATATTCACATGCTGAGAAAAAACGATTTCGCAAAAGCTTTGGTAGGCAAGCAGATAAGATGAAAATTCCTAATTTGCTTGAGATCCAGCTAAAGTCCTATAGTGATTTTTTACAGATCGATCCCAAGAGCGAGCAGCAAAATACTGGTCTGCACGCCGCGTTCTCGTCAGTATTTCCTATTGAGAGTTTTTCGGGTAATGCTCGACTAGAGTACGTGAGCTATAAATTGGGTGAGCCGGCATTTGACGTAAAAGAATGTAAACTGCGTGGGTTAACTTATTCAGCCCCTCTGCGCGTAAAAATACGACTCGTTGTCCTGGATAAGGATGCTGCAGGCGAGCCTAAGCCTATTAAAGATATTCGCGAACAAGATGTTTTCATGGGTGAAATACCCTTAATGACTGACGTGGGTACTTTTGTTGTTAATGGTACAGAGCGCGTTGTTGTATCTCAATTACATCGTTCACCTGGCGTTATCTTTGAACATGATAAGGGTAAGACACATTCCTCCGGGAAGTTGCTGTATTCTGCCCGTACAATACCTTACCGTGGCTCATGGTTGGATTTTGAATTAGATCCCAAGGATTGCGTTTTTGTGCGAATTGATAGACGTCGCAAGTTACCCGTGACTATTTTATTGCGTGCTTTAGGCTATGAAACAGAAGAGATCTTAGGTGAGTTTTTTGAATCCACCTATTGCCAATTACGAAATGGTGAATTCCATATTAATTTAATTCCCGCCAGACTTCGGGGTGAAATTGCTTCTTTTGATATTGTTGTTCCAGAAACCGGTGAGTTAATTGTTGAGTTAGGTCGCCGTATTACTGCCCGTCACATTAAGCAGATGGAAAAGAGCAACATGCAGGATCTCGTTGTTCCAAGAGATTATTTGATTGGTAAAATTCTGGCAAAACATGTTGTTAATACAGAAACTGGCGAAGTGCTTGCTCAGGCCAATGATGAAGTGACCGCTGAGTTACTAGACCAACTTGCTGAACAAGGAATTTTCAGTTTTGAAATGATCTATACCAATGATCTGGATCATGGATCATACATTTCCGATACGTTGAAGATAGATCCTACCGCTAGTCAGCTTGAGGCTTTGGTTGAAATCTATAGAATGATGCGCCCAGGAGAGCCTCCGACTAAGGAAGCTGCAGAAGCCCTATTCAAAAATCTTTTCTTTGCTGAAGATCGCTACGATTTATCGGCAGTCGGTCGTATGAAATTTAACCGACGTGTAGGTCGGAAAGATGATACTGGCCCAGGTACTCTAACTAAAGAAGATATTCTTGCTGTTATCAAAACACTCATCGATATTCGTAACGGTATTGGTATGGTTGATGATATTGACCACCTTGGTAACCGTCGTGTACGTAGCGTAGGTGAAATGGCTGAAAACCAATTTCGCGTTGGTTTGGTCCGTGTGGAACGCGCAGTTAAAGAACGTTTGAGTTTAGTTGAGTCAGAAAATTTGATGCCGCAGGATCTGATTAATGCTAAACCAGTCTCTGCTGCGATCAAAGAGTTCTTTGGTTCCAGCCAATTATCGCAGTTCATGGATCAAGTTAACCCGCTGTCAGGTGTTACTCATAAGCGCCGTGTTTCGGCCCTTGGCCCAGGCGGCTTAACCCGGGAACGTGCCGGTTTTGAGGTTCGTGACGTTCATACAACGCATTATGGTCGAGTTTGTCCGATTGAGACGCCTGAAGGGCCAAACATTGGTTTGATTAACTCGTTGTCTGTTTATGCGCGTACAAATGAGTACGGCTTTATTGAGACACCTTGCCGAAAAGTGATTGATGGTCATGTTACTGATGAAATCGAATATCTCTCCGCAATTGAAGAGGTTGATCAGTACATTGCTCAATCAAGTGTTGAAGTGGACGCAAAAGGTAAAATCCTGGCTGATCTCGTACCTTGCAGACACCAGAACGAATTTTCACTGACAACGCCAGATAAGATTAACTATATGGATGTGTCACCTAAGCAAATCGTTTCTGTGGCTGCATCGCTAATTCCATTCTTGGAGCATGATGATGCTAACCGAGCTTTGATGGGCTCAAACATGCAACGTCAAGCTGTACCGACCTTACGTTCTGAAAAGCCGTTGGTAGGAACTGGTATGGAGCGCACAGTTGCTTCCGACTCAGGTGTGTCGGTTGTTGCGAAGCGTGGTGGCATTATTGATTTAGTAGATGCTTCCCGTATTGTTGTCCGCGTCAATGATGACGAAACAACAGCAGGTGAGGCTGGTGTTGATATTTATAACCTGACAAAGTACTTTCGTTCAAACCAGGATACTTGTATCAATCAAAGGCCGATTGTTTCTGCCGGTGATCGTATCCAGCGTGGTGATGTGCTTGCTGACGGTCCATGTACTGACATGGGTGAGCTTGCTCTGGGACAAAATTTGTTAGTTGCTTTCATGCCCTGGAATGGTTACAACTTCGAGGATTCTATTCTGATTTCTGAACGAATCGTACAAGAAGACAGATTTACTACGATCCACATCGAAGAATTAACTTGTATTGCCAGGGATACCAAACTAGGTACAGAAGAAATTACAGCTGATATTCCTAATGTGGGTGAATCAGCTTTGGCTAATCTGGATGAGTCTGGTGTTGTTTATATTGGTGCAGAGGTTAGTGCGGGTGATATTTTGGTGGGTAAGGTAACACCAAAAGGTGAAACACAACTTACCCCGGAAGAAAAACTATTACGTGCTATTTTCGGTGAGAAGGCATCTGATGTGAAGGATTCTTCTCTGCGTGTTCCTTCTGGAATGAATGGTACCGTAATCGATGTCCAAGTCTTTACACGTGATGGACTTGAAAAAGATGAACGTGCCAAGAGTATTGAAGAAGAGCATCTGGCACGAGTTCGGAAGGATCTGATCGACGAGCGCCGTATCCGCGAAGAAGATATTTATCATCGCGTAAACACCTTGCTGTTGAATAAATCTGCGACTGGCGGACCAGGCGCAATAAAAGCTGGCACTAAAATTACTGCAGCACATTTAGAAAAAATCGACAGGGAAAAATGGTTTGATATTCATGTTGATGATGATGCTGTCAGCCAGCAATTGGAACAGCTTTCCAAGCAATTAGAGTTACTCAGCAAGGAAATGGAAAAGCGCTTTAACGATAGCCGTAAAAAAATAATTCAGGGGGATGATTTAGCTCCTGGCGTATTGAAGATTGTTAAAGTCTATCTAGCTGTTAAGCGTCGTATACAGCCTGGTGACAAGATGGCTGGACGGCACGGAAACAAAGGGGTTATCTCGATCGTTGTTCCAGTGGAAGACATGCCTTATATGGAAGACGGTACGGCTGTAGATATCGTACTAAACCCATTGGGGGTACCTTCGCGTATGAATATCGGGCAGGTATTGGAAACCCATCTTGGTCTGGCTGCTAAAGGGCTCGGCCATAGAATTGCTGCACTATTGGATAATCAAGGCTCTACCGGTGAGATCAGGGATTATTTAGGCAAAATATATAATCATGATGATCAGGAACGTGTACGCCTCGATAGTCTGGATGATAGCGAATTGATGCTGCTGGCGGATAACCTGAGAGAAGGTGTTCCCATGGCAACGCCAGTGTTTGATGGTGCAAGCGAGGCAGAAATTAAATCCATGCTCGAGTTAGCCGGTTTACCTGCTGATGGGAAGACAATATTGTTCGACGGAAGAACTGGTAAGCAATTTGATAATCCAGTAACCGTTGGTTATATGTATATGCTCAAGCTGAACCATCTAGTTGATGACAAAATGCATGCCCGTTCAACGGGATCGTATAGTCTGGTAACCCAGCAACCTCTTGGTGGAAAGGCACAATTTGGTGGTCAACGGTTTGGGGAGATGGAAGTGTGGGCCTTAGAGGCTTACGGTGCCGCTTATACGTTGCAAGAGATGTTAACAGTTAAATCGGATGATGTCGGTGGAAGGACAAAGATATATAAAAACATAGTCGATGGCGATCATCGAATGGATCCTGGTATGCCTGAGTCTTTCAATGTGTTACTGAAAGAAATAAGGGCGTTGGGGATTGATATCGAATTGGATCACGACTAATCGTTCACTGAATAATTCTGACTAATAAATTTTTGGAGGCATAGACTTGGCTACTCTAGACCCGATGAGAAAACCGCCTGTAATGAGTGACCTGCTTGGTATCCTCAAACAACAGGGACAAAGTGAAGAATTTGATGCAATTAAAATTGCGTTGGCTTCACCTGATTTAATTCGTTCATGGTCCTATGGTGAGGTGAAAAAGCCAGAGACTATCAATTACCGCACGTTCAAACCTGAGCGTGATGGATTATTCTGTGCGAAAACGTTTGGTCCAGTAAAAGACTATGAGTGCTTATGCGGTAAATATAAGCGTCTTAAACACCGTGGTGTTATCTGCGAAAAGTGCGGGGTTGAACTCGCACTTGCCAAAGTTCGACGTGAACGTATGGGGCATATTGAATTGGCGAGCCCAGTAGCACATATCTGGTTCCTTAAATCATTGCCATCCCGTATTGGTCTTTTGCTTGATATGACACTGCGTGACATCGAACGAGTTCTCTATTTCGAAGCATTCGTCGTTGTTGATCCAGGTATGACGGAATTGGAGCGTGGCCAATTACTGAATGATGAAGTTTATCTTGACGCCATGGAACAATATGGTGATGAATTTGATGCCCGTATGGGTGCTGAAGCAATTCGCGATTTACTCCGTCAAATTGATTTGGAAGAAGAAATTAAATCGTTACGTGAAGAATTGCCGACAACGAATTCGGAAACGAAGATTAAAAAGATCACCAAGCGATTGAAGCTGCTCGAAGCATTTTATGAGTCAGGAAACAAGCCTGAGTGGATGATCATGGATGTGTTGCCGGTACTTCCTCCGGATTTACGCCCACTTGTACCTCTTGATGGGGGACGATTCGCCACGTCAGACTTAAACGATCTTTATCGACGAGTTATCAATCGTAATAATCGTTTGAAGCGACTCCTTGATTTAAGTGCACCTGATATTATTGTTCGTAATGAAAAAAGAATGTTGCAGGAATCAGTTGATGCCTTGCTTGACAATGGTCGTCGTGGTCGTGCGATCACTGGTACCAATAAGCGTCCGTTGAAATCTCTTGCTGATATGATTAAGGGGAAGCAAGGTCGTTTCCGCCAAAACCTTCTAGGAAAGCGTGTTGACTATTCTGGCCGTTCTGTAATTGTAGTGGGACCAACTTTACGCCTGCATCAATGTGGATTGCCAAAGAAAATGGCTTTGGAATTATTCAAGCCATTCATTTTTAGCAAGCTGGAATTTAGAGGTTTGGCAACTACGATTAAAGCTGCCAAGAAAATGGTTGAGAGAGAAGAGCCTGTTGTTTGGGATATTCTTGATGACGTTATTCGCGAACATCCTATTCTACTCAACCGTGCACCGACGCTGCATCGGCTTGGTATTCAAGCATTTGAGCCTGTATTAATTGAAGGTAAAGCCATCCAATTACATCCTCTAGTCTGTACAGCATATAACGCTGACTTTGACGGGGACCAGATGGCAGTGCACGTGCCACTGACCATAGAGGCACAGTTGGAAGCACGTTCCTTAATGATGTCGACAAATAATATTTTGTCGCCAGCAAGCGGTGAGCCGATTATTGTACCTAGCCAGGACGTAGTGTTGGGACTTTACTACCTGACGCGTGAGCGCATAAATGCCCTGGGAGAAGGTAAGATCTTTGTAAGTGCACAAGAGGCCCAGAATTTTTATGAAGCAGGTTATGTAGATATCCATGCGAAAGTGAAAATTAGAATGCCTCGTGAGGATGGTGAAGGCTTCCACTTGGTAGAGACGACTGTGGGACGCGGCATTCTTGCTGATATTCTGCCTAAGGGAATGCCTTTTGCACAGATTAATAGGGCAATGACCAAAAAGGCCATTACTAAGGTTGTAGACAGTTGCTACCGTAAATTTGGTTTGAAAGAAACGGTTATCTTTGCCGACCAACTTATGTACACTGGATTTAAGTATGCGACTCGAGCCGGTGCTTCGATCGGTATTGAGGATATGGAAATCCCGGATGATAAAGCGTCGATCATTGAGCAGGCCGACAATGAAGTTCGTGAGATTGAATCTCAGTTCCGTTCTGGTCTCGTTACTAATGGCGAACGTTATAACAAAGTAATCGATATATGGTCGCGAACCAACGAAATGGTAGCCAAGTCGATGATGGCCAAGATTGCCACCGAAGAGGTTGTTGACCGTACAGGTAAGGTTTTACGTCAAGAATCCTTTAACCCCATCTTTATGATGGCCGACTCCGGTGCTAGAGGATCTGCTGCCCAGATCAGACAGCTTGCCGGGATGCGGGGATTAATGGCTGCACCAGACGGCTCGATTATTGAGACACCAATTACAGCTAACTTCCGCGAAGGTCTAAACGTATTCCAGTACTTTATTTCTACCCACGGAGCGCGTAAAGGTCTAGCTGATACAGCATTAAAAACAGCAAACTCAGGTTACCTGACTCGCCGATTGGTTGATGTGGCGCAGGACGTGGTTATTACAGAAGATGATTGTGGTACAGAAAATGGTATTTTGATGCAGCCGTTGATTGAAGGCGGTGACATTGTTGAGCCATTGCATGAGCGTGTACTGGGCCGAGTCGTTGCTAAAGATGTTTATGTTCCTAACCAGGATGAGCCGGTTGTTACCACAGGCACCTTGCTGGATGAAGATTGGGTTGAAGAACTGGAGAAGTTTGGTGTTGATCAGGTTACTGTTCGTTCACCCATTACCTGTGATACTCGCTTCGGCCTCTGTGCTAAATGTTATGGACGTGATTTAGCCCGTGGTCATTTAGTCAATACAGGTGAAGCGGTCGGTATTATTGCTGCTCAATCAATCGGGGAGCCAGGAACTCAGTTAACCATGCGTACTTTCCACATTGGGGGAGCCGCATCAAGAGCGACGGCAGCAAACAATATTCAAATTAAGAATAAAGGTGTGATTCGCCTGCATAACATCAAAACTGTAACCCACGAAAATAGTAACCTTGTTGCTGTTTCACGGTCAGGTGAAGTTTCCATTGTTGATGATTTTGGTCGTGAGAGAGAGCGTTATAAACTGCCTTATGGTGCGGTTTTAACCGTCCATGACAACATGGCTGTAGAAGCTGGGCAGGTTATTGCTACTTGGGATCCACATACTCACCCGGTTATTTCTGAAGTAAGTGGCCGTCTGAAGTTTGTCGATCTTCTCGAAGGGTTAACGATGAATCGCCAAACTGATGAGTTAACCGGTTTGAGTAATATCGTGGTAACTGATGCCAAGCAACGCATAGCTGCAGGCCGTGATTTACGCCCGATGGTTAAACTGGTCTCTGATGATGGTGATGATATCTACCTGGCTGGTACGAATGTTCCTGCACAATACTATTTGCCGGTGGATGCAATTATTAATTTCGAAGATGGCAGTGCAGTGGGAATTGGGGATGTTATTGCCCGTATTCCACAAGAGCGTTCTAAGACCCGCGACATTACCGGGGGTCTACCACGTGTAGCTGACTTGTTTGAAGCGAGAAAGCCAAAAGATGCGGCTGTTATGGCTGAAACTTCTGGGCTAGTGAATTTTGGTAAGGAAACCAAGGGTAAGAGGCGGTTGATAATAACTGCGTCTGAACAACATTCACATGAAGAACTCATTCCTAAATGGCGTCATATTTCAGTCTTTGAGGGTGAGCATGTTGAGCGTGGTGAGGTAATAGCAGATGGACCGCTTAATCCGCACGATATTTTACGTTTGCTTGGTGTTGGCGCTTTGGCGAATTATATTGTCAATGAAGTACAAGACGTATACCGCTTACAAGGTGTGAAGATTAACGACAAGCACATTGAAACAATCGTTCGGCAGATGTTACGTAAACGTGTCATTACGTTTGCAGGAGATTCAAAATTCCTTGTTGGTGAGCAAGTCGAAGAGAGCATGATGTTGCAGGAAAATGATAGGCTCGCTGCTGAAGGAAAAGAAGTGGCTCGAGGTACGCCTATATTACTTGGTATTACTAAGGCCTCTTTGGCAACTGAATCATTCATTTCCGCTGCGTCATTCCAGGAAACAACTCGTGTTCTGACGGAAGCGGCTGTAAGTGGAAAGGTTGATGATTTGCGTGGTTTGAAAGAGAACGTGATGGTAGGTCGCCTGATTCCAGCAGGAACTGGCTACGCATATCATCAAGGCCGAAAAGCGAAGCGCGCGAGAGCTGCTGCTGCAGGTACTGAGCATAATGCGCATATGGTGACTGCTAGTGATGTGCAACATGCATTAAGTGAAGCGCTTAATGCAGACAGTCATGATGAATAAAGCTGATCTATTACCAGTGGGTTTGAACTTGACAAACCCGCTGGACCTATATAGAATCCGGCCTCCTTATGCACTCGAAATAAATACAAATTGAAAGTTCGGAGTTAAGAATAAATGGCTACTATTAATCAGTTAGTAAGAAAGCCTCGCGTGAACGCCAAGAGAAAATCTAACGTTCCCGCATTGGAATCATGTCCGCAACGACGGGGTGTATGTACACGTGTTTACACCACAACACCTAAAAAGCCTAACTCAGCTATGCGTAAGGTTGCTCGTGTTCGTTTGACAAATGGTTTTGAGGTGTCTTCATACATCGGTGGTGAAGGCCACAATTTGCAGGAACACTCTGTAGTACTAATCCGTGGTGGTCGTGTTAAGGACTTACCAGGTGTGCGTTATCACACTGTACGCGGTAGTTTGGATACTTCCGGTGTGAACGACCGTAAACAAGGCCGTTCTAAGTACGGAACCAAAAAACCGAAAGATAAGAAATAATCTGATTTTAGGAAGCTAGAAATGCCAAGAAGAAGAGAAGTCCCCAAACGCGAGATTTTGCCTGATCCAAAGCATCACAGTGAATTGCTCGCAAAGTTTATCAATGTGCTGATGATTAGCGGTAAAAAATCAACTGCTGAAAAAATTATTTATGGTGCGTTGGAGTTGCTGAACGACCGTGTTAAGAAGACTAAGAAAAGTGATGATGAGAGTGGCGAGCAAGGCAGTACTGGCGGCGCTACTGGAGTTTTGAATTATTTCGAGCAGGCACTTGACAATGTTCGACCAAGCGTTGAAGTTCGTTCACGACGTGTTGGTGGCGCAACCTATCAGGTTCCAGTAGAAGTGCGTACTGATAGAAGTATCGCTTTAGGTATGCGTTGGATTGTGCAGGCAGCACGTTCACGCGGTGAAAAAGGCATGATGCTACGTTTGGCTGGTGAATTGATGGATGCCTTTGAAAGTAAAGGGTCAGCTGTAAAAAAACGTGAGGACACCCATAAAATGGCAAAAGCTAACCAGGCCTTTGCGCACTTTAGATGGAATTAAAAGAGAGGTATGTCGTGTCTACTCCATTAGAACTGTACAGAAATATTGGCATTGCCGCGCACGTTGATGCTGGTAAGACGACCACTACTGAGCGTGTTCTGTTTTATACGGGTGTTTCGCATAAAATTGGTGAAGTACATGACGGTGCTGCGACAATGGACTGGATGGTTCAAGAGCAGGAGCGGGGGATTACGATTACATCCGCTGCAACTACCTGCTTCTGGCCCGGAATGGACAAGAATTTTGCACCTCATCGTATCAATATTATTGATACCCCAGGGCATGTTGACTTCATGATTGAGGTTGAGCGTTCTCTGCGTGTTCTTGATGGTGCTGTTGTGGTATTTGACTCTGTTTCTGGCGTTGAGCCACAATCAGAAACAGTGTGGCGTCAGTCAGACAAATATGGTGTGCCACGTATCGTATTTGTTAATAAAATGGATAGAATGGGTGCTAATTTCCTGCGAGTCGTTACTCAAATTAAGCAGCGCCTTGGTTCAAATCCTGTCGTTGTACAGTTGCCTATCGGTGCTGAAGATTCATTTAAAGGGGTTGTTGACCTTATCAAAATGAAAGCGATTGAGTGGGATGAAGAGTCTAAAGGTATGACCTTCAAATATGTTGAAGTACCTGCAGATATGAAAGCTCAATGTGAAGAGTACCGTGCCAAAATCATTGAGGCAGCTGCTGAAGCTACTGAAGAGTTGATGGAAAAGTACCTCGAAGGTGAGGAGTTTACAGAAGAAGAAATTAAGAAGGCACTTCGTAAACGCACAATTAACAATGAAATTGTTCCTGTCTTCTGTGGTTCGGCTTTTAAGAACAAAGGTGTACAAGCTGTTCTTGATGGTGTTGTTGAGTATCTGCCATCTCCACTGGATATCCCCGCGATTCGTGGTGTTGATGAAGATGGTGAAGAAATTCATAGAAAGACATCTTATGATGAACCTTTCTCTGCATTGGCATTTAAAATTGCTACCGACCCGTTCGTTGGTAACTTGACTTATTTCCGTGCTTATTCGGGTATTGTTAGAAGTGGTGATACAGTATACAACCCTGTAAAAGGTAAAAAAGAGCGTATTGGTCGTTTGCTGCAAATGCATGCTAATTCACGTGAAGAAATTAAAGAAGTCAGAGCGGGTGATATTGCTGCCGCAGTAGGTTTGAAAAACGTAACTACGGGCGATACACTTTGCGATGTTGATAAGGTAGTAACGCTTGAGCGAATGGACTTCCCTGATCCGGTGATCGCAGTTGCTGTGGAGCCCAGGACAAAAGCTGATCAGGAAAAAATGTCAATTGCTCTTGGCAAGTTGGCACAAGAAGATCCATCTTTCCGTGTTCATACTGATGAAGAGTCAGGCCAAACAATTATTCAAGGTATGGGTGAATTGCACTTGGAAATTATTGTTGACCGTATGAAGCGTGAGTTTAATGTGGAAGCCAACGTTGGTAAGCCACAGGTTGCTTATCGTGAAACCTTGAAAGCCAGTGTTGAACAAGAAGGTAAATTTGTTCGTCAATCAGGTGGGCGTGGTCAATATGGACACGTTTGGCTGAAACTAGAACCTCAAGAGCCAGGTGCTGGCTATGAGTTTGTAAATGCTATCGTGGGTGGTGTTATTCCCAAAGAATACATTCCTGCGGTTGATAAGGGTGTACAAGAACAGTTGCAAAATGGTGTTATTGCTGGATATCCAGTGGTTGACGTCAAAGTTACGTTGTTTGATGGTTCTTTCCACGAAGTGGATTCAAGCGAGATGGCATTTAAAATCGCTGGTTCACAATGTTTCAAGCAAGGTGCATTGAAAGCAAAGCCGGTGTTACTTGAACCCATAATGGACGTTGAGGTAGTTACCCCTGAAGATTACATGGGTGATGTCATGGGTGACCTTAATCGTAGAAGAGGTATGGTTCAAGGGATGGAAGATTCTCCGGCGGGTAAAATTGTCCGTGCAGAAGTTCCACTTGCTGAAATGTTTGGTTATGCAACGGACCTGCGTTCAGCAACTCAAGGTCGTGCTACTTACACCATGGAGTTTGCTAAATATTCAGAAGCACCAGCAAACATTGCTGAAGCAATTATCAAGAAACAATAAAAGTTAATGAGGTATTGAAAATGGCGAAGGAAAAATTTGAGCGTAAGAAGCCACACGTTAACGTTGGCACGATTGGTCACGTAGATCATGGTAAGACGACATTAACAGCGGCGATTACCACGATTATGGCAAAGAAATATGGTGGTACAGCGAAAGCGTACGATCAGATTGATGCGGCGCCAGAAGAGCGGGAGCGCGGAATTACGATATCAACAGCACACGTTGAATACGAATCAGCAAACCGCCATTACGCTCACGTAGATTGCCCAGGTCATGCTGACTATGTTAAGAACATGATTACCGGAGCGGCTCAGATGGATGGAGCGATCCTGGTTGTGTCAGCAGCAGATGGCCCAATGCCTCAGACAAGGGAACACATTCTGTTGTCGCGTCAGGTTGGTGTGCCTTACATTGTTGTGTTTTTGAATAAGGCGGACATGGTTGATGATGCGGAGCTTCTCGAGTTGGTAGAGATGGAAGTACGCGATCTGTTGAGCAGCTATGAATTTCCTGGTGATGATATTCCAATTGTAGTTGGATCCGCACTGAAAGCGTTGGAAGGCGACACGAGTGATATCGGCGTACCAGCGATTGAGAAGCTAGTAGAGACAATGGATTCATATATCCCCGAACCAGTACGTAACATTGACAAGAGCTTCTTGTTACCAATCGAAGACGTATTCTCGATCTCTGGACGTGGAACAGTAGTAACAGGCCGTATCGAGAGTGGTATCGTTAAAGTTGGTGAAGAAGTTGAGATTGTAGGAATACGGGATACCCAGAAGACGACCTGCACAGGCGTTGAGATGTTCCGCAAACTTCTTGACGAAGGGCGCGCTGGGGATAACGTTGGTGTGTTATTACGCGGAACGAAGCGTGATGAAGTTGAGCGTGGTCAAGTATTGGCGAAGCCAGGAACAATCAAGCCTCATACAAAATTTGAAGCAGAAGTCTATGTGTTATCAAAAGATGAAGGTGGTCGTCATACACCATTCTTCAACGGCTACCGTCCGCAGTTCTATTTCAGAACGACAGACGTGACCGGTTCTTGCGATTTACCAGCAGGTATAGAAATGGTAATGCCAGGTGACAACGTACAAATGATTGTTAACCTGCATTCGCCAATTGCTATGGACGAAGGATTGCGTTTCGCAATTCGTGAAGGTGGCCGCACAGTTGGTGCCGGTGTAGTCGCAAAAATCATTGAGTAATAATAATGAGTAACAATCAAAATATTAAAATACGTCTAAAATCTTTTGATCATCGGCTGATTGATTTATCAACTCGCGAAATTGTCGAGACAGCGAAACGTACAGGGGCACAAATACGTGGCCCTATACCTCTGCCGATTAAGAAAGAGAAATTTACTGTATTGATCTCTCCGCACGTTAATAAAGACGCGCGCGATCAATATGAACTACGCACTCATAAACGCCTGGTTGTCATCGTACATCCCACTGAAAAAACAGTTGATGCATTGATGAAGTTGGATTTGGCTGCAGGGGTTGATGTGCAGATTAGCCTTGATGACGAATAGTCCTAACAGGCAAGGTTATTAATGAGGTGTTAGAATGACGATTGGGTTATTAGGCCGTAAAATCGGTATGACACGGGTCTTCACAGAGGAAGGTGTTTCAATTCCTGTTTCTGTTGTTGAGGTTGTACCTAACCGTGTGTCACAGATTAAAACCATCGAAAAAGATGGTTATACAGCTGTTCAGATAGCAGGTGGCGTGAAAAAGGCAAGTCATGTAAATAAGCCTTTAACAGGTCATTTTGCCAAGGCTGGAATTGATGCTGGTGATATGCTTTGTGAATTTCGTATAGATGAAATTGATACTTTTACTGCGGGTCAAGTGATATCAGTAAACGAGATTTTCAATGCAGGGCAACTGGTTGATGTATCAGCTCTTTCTAAAGGGAAGGGTTTTGCTGGTACTGTCAAGCGCTACAACTTTCGTACTCAGGATGCAACGCATGGTAACTCAAGGTCGCACCGTGTAGTTGGATCAATTGGTCAAAACCAAACTCCAGGCCGTGTATTTAAAGGTAAGAAAATGGCTGGCCATATGGGTAATGCAAGATGTACAACACAAAGCCTTGAAGTGGTTCGCGTTGATCAAGAGCGTAATTTACTTTTAATCAAAGGCGCTATACCAGGCTGTCCGGGTGCAAGAGTTGAAGTAAGGCCCGCTGTTAAGAAGAATGTAAGGGGCAAATAATGGAACTGAAAACAAAAGATACCAACAGCCAATTAAAGGTTAATGAAGAGGTATTTGGATACAACTACAACGAAGGTCTAATACACCAAGCTGTTGTTACGTTCATGAATAACGCTCGTAGTGGTAATAGTGCGCAAAAGACACGCTCCGAAGTGAGTGGTGGTGGCAAAAAACCTTGGCGCCAAAAGGGTACTGGTAGAGCACGGGCAGGAACTATTCGTAGTCCAATCTGGCGTTCTGGCGGGGTAACCTTTGCTTCTAAAAAGAGAGATTATAGCCAAAAACTTAATAAAAAAATGTACAAACGCGCATTGCGTAGTATAATCTCCGAGCTTCATCGTGCTGGAAATCTGGTGGTTGTCAGTGATTTTCAATGTCAATCACATAAAACCAAAGATTTTATTAGCAAAATGAATGAATTAGAGTTGCCAAATGCGTTGATCGTTATGAATGAAGTCGGTGAGAATGAATACTTGGCTTCTCGTAATTTGATTCAATATGACATTTGTGATGTGAGTTCTTTAGATCCTGTCAGTCTGTTGCGCTTTGAAAAAGTGTTAATGACTCAAGATGCCATTAAAAGTTTAGAGGAGCAGTTACAATGAATGCTGAACGTTTGTTAATGATTCTTCGAGAACCGCATACCTCTGAAAAAACGACAGTGATGGCTGACAAGTTTAAGCAATTCACTTTTAAAGTGTTAAAGACAGCTACGAAGCAAGAGATTAAGCAAGCTGTTGAGCACATGTTTAATGTCAAGGTCAAGAATGTGTCAACTATCAATGTAAAGGGTAAAACAAAACGTTTTAAACAATTGAATGGTAAGCGTAGCGATTGGAAAAAGGCGTTTGTTTCTTTACACGATAATTATGACATCGACTTTAGCGTGACAGAATAAGGCAGATTAAGATGGCATTATTAAAATCTAAACCCACATCACCCGGTAAGCGTGGTGAAATTCGAGTTGTCCATCAGAATATTCACAAAGGACAGCCACACGCTGCCTTGGTTGAAAAATTAAATAAGACAGGTGGACGTAATAACCAGGGGCGAATAACAGTACGTCACATTGGTGGCGGTGTTCGTGCTAAGTATCGTTTGATTGACTTCAAAAGAAATAAAGACGGTATAGAAGCTAAAGTTGAGCGAATTGAATACGATCCCAATCGTTCTGCACTTATCGCTTTAGTCGTTTACAAAGATGGTGAACGACGATACATTATTGCACCTTCAAGTTTGAAAGCTGGTGATACAATTATCAGTGGTGAAGATTCACCAATTAGCAATGGCAACTGTTTGCCGTTGAGAAATATTCCTGTTGGTACAACAATTCACTGCGTAGAGCTCAAGCCTGGCAAAGGTGCGCAGATGTTACGAAGTGCTGGTTGCAGTGGGCAGATCGTTGCTAAAGAGGGTGCTTATGCCACACTGAAACTGCGATCTGGTGAAATGCGTAAAGTATTAGCTACTTGCCGTGCTGTTATTGGTGAAGTTAGCAATAGTGAGCATAGCTTGCGTGCGCTTGGTAAAGCAGGTGCGAAACGCTGGCGTGGAATTCGGCCAACTGTGCGTGGTGTAGCAATGAACCCTGTCGACCATCCACATGGTGGTGGTGAGGGACGTACTTCAGGTGGTCGTCATCCAGTCACACCATGGGGTGTACCAACAAAAGGGTACAAAACTAGAAGTAATAAGCGTACTGACCGTTTTATCGTCAGAAGACGTAAGAAGAAATAATTAGCTAAGAGGATATCAAGGTGGCACGTTCTATTAGAAAGGGTCCTTTTATCGATCATCACTTGATGAGTAAAGTTGAAGCGGCGATCGAATCGAAGTCCAAAAAACCAATTAAAACTTGGTCCAGACGCTCAACAATTGTACCTGAGATGATTGATCTCACAATTGCAGTACACAATGGTAAAGATCATGTGCCGGTATATATTACTGATAACATGGTAGGCCATAAATTAGGTGAGTTTGCCATGACTCGTACATTCAAAGGCCATTCTGGTGACAGAAAAGCCAAAGGTAAGTAAGAGGCAATGATGGAAGTAACAGCAAAGTTAAGAAATGCACCGCTTTCTGCCCAAAAAGGCAGATTGATTGCAGATATGATTCGTAAGATGGACGTTTCTCGCGCAATTGATGTCCTGAAATTTACCCCTAAAAAAGGTGCACAATTGATGTTGAAATTGTTGGAGTCTGCTATTGCTAATGCAGAAAACAACAACGGCGCAGATATTGACGAATTAAAAGTAGGTGTGGTTTTTGTAGATGAGGCAGCAACTTTAAAGAGAATTAGTCCTCGAGCTAAAGGTCGTGCTAATCGTATTTGCAAACGAACCTGCCACATCACAATTAAAGTGTCTGACGAGGAATAGCAATGGGACAGAAAGTAAACCCTATAGGCATACGCTTAGGTATAATTCGAGATTGGAATTCCAAATGGTTTGCAAGTAAAAACTATGCACAACTGCTGAATCAAGATATCAATCTCCGAAAAGACCTGAAGAAAGAACTTATGGCGGCTGCGGTAAGTAGTATCCGTATTGAGCGTCCGGCGAATAATGCAGTTGTTACAATTCATACTGCCCGACCAGGCGTTATTATCGGTAAGAAAGGTGGTGGGATCGAAGCTTTGAGAGCTAAAATTGCTACAAAGCTTGGTGTTCCAGTCCATCTGAATATAGAGGAAGTACGTAAGCCAGAGTTAGATTCAACTCTTGTTGCTGAGGGAATTGCCCAGCAATTAGAACAGCGGGTCATGTTTAGACGCGCGATGAAGCGAGCTGTGACTTCCGCAATGAAAGCTGGTGCCAAAGGAATCAAGATTTGTGTTAGTGGACGACTTGGTGGCGCTGAGATTGCACGTAGCGAATGGTACCGCGAAGGACGAGTTCCTCTACATACATTCCGTGCTGATGTTGATTATGGTACTGCTGAAGCAAAGACAACCTATGGAATCATAGGCGTAAAGGTCTGGATCTTCAAAGGAGAAATCCTTCCACAGAAGAAGCGTAATGCTGAAAGCGGTAAGTGAGTGAGGAATAACAATCATGTTACAGCCAAAACGTACGAAATATCGTAAACAAATGAAAGGGCGAAACAGAGGTTTGGCCCAAAGAGGTAGCACAGTCAGCTTTGGTGAGTTTGGTCTTAAAGCGCTGGAGAGAGGACGTTTGACCGCACGTCAAATCGAAGCCGCTCGACGGGCAATGACAAGGCACATCAAGCGTGGCGGAAAGATCTGGATCAGAGTATTTCCTGATAAGCCAATTACCCAAAAGCCTCTTGAAGTTCGACAAGGTAAGGGTAAAGGTAGCGTTGAATATTGGGTGGCACAAATCCAGCCTGGTAAAGTGCTGTTTGAAATGGAAGGTGTAAGCAAAGAATTAGCAATGGAAGCGTTTGATCTTGCTAAGGCAAAACTACCTTTCAAAGTTATATTTGAAGAGCGCAAGGTGATGTAATGAAAGATATTAAAGAGTTAAGAAATTTAACCCCTGACGAATTGCAAGCCGAGCTCCTCTCATTACGTAAAGAGCAGTTTAATTTACGCATGAAAAAAGCTAGCGGCTCTCTAGATAAGACTCATCATATCACGAAGGTCCGAAAAGCTGTTGCTAGAGTTAAAACAATTATGACTGAAAAGGCGGGAAAGAGTCATGTCGACTAATAGTGAAACAAGTGGCAGAACAATTGTAGGAAAGGTTGTTAGTGACAAGATGCAAAAAACCATTGTTGTAATGGTTGAGCGTACTGTTAAACATCCTAAATACGGTAAAATCATGAAGCGTAGAACAAAGCTCCATGCACATGATGAAGGCCAGATTGGTAAAATTGGAAATACTGTAAGAATACGTGAATCTCGACCACTCTCTAAGATGAAAAGTTGGGTACTTGTTGAAGTAATTTCCTGATCTTCATGATTTACTTTTAAAATACCAAGAGGGCTGATATAATCAGCAGCCTTTTTCTGGTTGGATTTGAGCTGGAGAATAGAATGATACAAATGCAGACAGTGCTCGATGTCGCAGATAACAGCGGCGCACGCAAAGTGATGTGTATCAAAGTGCTTGGCGGATCACACAGACGTTATGCCCGTGTTGGTGATGTCATTAAAGTAAGCATTAAAGATGCAATTCCACGTAGCAAGGTAAAAAAGGGCGCGGTAATGAAGGCTGTTGTTGTTAGAACTAGCCAGGGTGTGCGTCGTGATGATGGTTCACTTATACGTTTTGATGGTAATGCAGCAGTGCTTTTGAATAACCAAAATGAGCCTATAGGTACACGTATATTTGGTCCTGTAACTCGTGAGCTTAGAGAGCGGTTTATGAAAATCATTTCTCTAGCGGCTGAAGTATTGTGAGAAGGATTAGTTTATGAAGCGCATAAAATCAGGTGACACTGTTATTGTCATCGCAGGTAAGAGTAAAGGTCATATTGGCAAGGTGACGCGTGTGATAGCTGACGGCGTTGTTGTTGAAGGTGCTAACCTTATTAAGAAGCATGTCAAGCCAAATCCACAATTGGAGCAACGTGGCGGAATAATTACTCGAGAAGCACCCTTAGATGTTTCCAATGTTGCTATTTACAATCCGGTATCAAAGAAAGCGGATAAAGTCGGCTTCAAATTTCTTGAAAAAGACGGTAACAAGAAAAAAGTTAGATATTTTAAATCTAACAATGAAGTTATTGACGCTGTCTAATTAGGTGACAAAAATGGCTAGATTGAAAGATTTGTATGAAAAAGAAATAGTCGAAATGATGATGAAGAAGTTCGGCTATAAAAGTGTTATGGAAGTGCCGAAGATTGTTAAAATTACCCTGAATATGGGTGTTGGCGAAGCGGTAGGCGATAAGAAGGTTATGAATCATGCTGTTGAAGACATGACTTTGATATCTGGACAAAAACCTGTTGTTACGAAAGCGAAAAAATCTATCGCAGGGTTTAAGATCCGTGAAGAGTGGCCTATTGGTTGTAAAGTGACTCTACGCCGTAGTCGCATGTATGAGTTTTTGGATAGATTAATTACAATCACATTGCCGCGCGTAAGAGATTTCCGTGGTTTGAATCCAAAATCTTTTGATGGTACTGGAAACTACAGCATGGGTATCCATGAACAAATCGTATTTCCTGAAATTGATTTCGATAAGATAGATACTATTCGTGGTATGGATATCTGCATCACTACGAGTGCAAAAACAAATGAAGAAGCAAAGGCTTTGTTGGAAGCATTCAACCTGCCTTTGAAAGACAGAGATAAACACTAAAAAGGGTAATACCGTGGCTAAAAGATCAATGCTTGAACGCGAAAAGAAAAAAGCAAAACTTGTCGCGAAACACAGAGAGAAAAGAACTGAGTTAAAGATTTTAATTAAATCGTCTCAGGATTTTGATGAAATTATGGAAGCGCAAGCCAAACTTGCAAAGCTTCCTTTAAATTCCAATCCTGTGCGACATAGTACGCGTTGCCAGCAATGTGGTCGTCCACATGCCGTTTATCGCAAGTTTGGACTTTGCAGGATTTGCTTAAGACAACAACTGATGGCAGGTAATGTCACTGGTGGTCGCAAATCCAGCTGGTAAATTTTATTCTATGGAGAACAACTGTGAGTATGCATGATCCTGTAGCTGACATGTTGACTAGAATTCGTAATGGTCAACAAGCTAAACATCAGAGCGTTACCCTGAATTCATCTAAATTGAAAGAAGAAATAGCTAGGGTGTTAAAAGAAGAAGGTTATATATTAGACTATAGTGTACAACCTCTTGAAAACAATCTTAAATCAATCACGTTGCAATTAAAGTACTATCACGGTAGGCCAGTAATTGAGCGTATTTTGCGTATTAGCCGCCCCGGTTTAAGAGTGTATAAATCTTCTAAAGAGTTACCTTCAATCCCAGGTTTTGGTGTAGCAATTCTTTCCACCTCTCATGGTGTAATGACTCATGTTACAGCTAAAAAGAAAGGTGTTGGTGGTGAAGTTCTTTGTGAAGTGGCTTAATACTTGGGAGTAATAATATGTCTAGAGTCGCAAAAGCCCCCATTCAATTACCTGCTAACGTTGAACTCACAGTAGGGAAAGACACTTTAACAGTGAAAGGTCCGAAGGGTTCGCTGGTTCAACACTATAACAAGCATGTAGATGTTAGTAAGTGTAAAGAAGACAATAATAAAATATTGTTTAAACCTGCTTCAAATGATCCTAATGCCTGGGCTCACGCTGGAACAGTGCGTGCGTTAGTTAAAAATATGGTTGATGGTGTTACTAAAGGTTACGATCTGACCTTGGAACTGGTTGGTGTAGGCTATCGTGCACAAGCGAGCAGCAAAGCTTTAACTCTCTCTTTAGGGTTTTCTCACCCAGTTGAATATGAGTTACCACAGGGAGTGGCTGTAGAAACACCAAACAATACTACGATTATCATTCGCGGTATTGATAAGCAATTGTTAGGTCAAGTTGCTTCTGAAATTCGTGCTTTCAGGCCGCCTGAGCCCTACAAAGGTAAGGGAGTCAAGTACGCTGGCGAAGTTATTGTTCGTAAAGAAGCCAAGAAGAAATAAGGTATAAATCATGAATAAACAGAAAGCCCGTACTCGACGTGGTTTAAAAGCAAAAGCAATCCTTCGCCATTCAAGCAGACCTCGATTGGTGGTGTATAGAAGTGGTGCTCATATCTACTCACAAATTGTTACACGTGGTGAGAATGGTGATGTTGTTCTTGTTTCTTCATCCACAGTTGACAAAGAGTTGAAGGCCGCTCTTAAAGGCACAAAAGTTGAGCGAGCTCAACAAGTTGGTAAGTTGCTTGGCCAACGCGCAAAAGCCAAGAAAATAATTGATGTTTCATTTGACCGTGCAGGTTATAAATATCATGGCCGAGTGAAAGCTCTGGCTGAAGGTGCGCGTGAAGCTGGGTTGAATTTTTAAGGAACAGTTATGGCACTTGATGAATCACAAAAAACCGATGGATACCAAGAAAAATTAGTATCTGTAACACGTACAGCCAAAGTAGTTAAAGGTGGTCGTGTTTTTGGCTTTGCAGTATTGGTAGTTATTGGTGATGGAAAAGGCAAAGTAGGCTTTGGCCGTGGTAAGGCTAGAGAAGTACCTATCGCAATCCAAAAAGCGATGGAGCAAGCTAGAAAAAATATGACTTATATTCCTTTAGCTGGCAAAACTATCCATCACGAAATTACTTGGAACTATGGTGCTTCTAAAGTATTCATGAAGCCAGCCAGTGAAGGTACTGGGATTATTGCTGGTGGGGCAATGCGTGCGGTATTGGAAGTACTTGGTGTACAAAATATTCTGGCAAAAAGTATAGGTTCAACCAATCCAAGTAACATTGTTCGGGCTACTATTGGCGCTCTTACTAATATTGGAACACCTGATTATGTTGCTGCTAAACGCGGAAAAACAGTAGCAGAAATAATGGCGGAACAAGCATGAGTAAAAAATTAAAAATTACTTTGGTAAAAAGTACTATTGGTCGAAAGCCAAAGCATGTTCAAATTGCGAAGCAACTGGGTTTAGGTAAGTTGAATAGTTCAGTAATTCAAAGTGATAATCCCTGTATCCGTGGTTTGATTAATTCAATTTATTACCTGGTACAAGTCGAGGAGTGTGCGTAATGAATTTAAATACACTATCTCCAGATCCTGGTTCAAAACCAAGTAAAAAACGCCTTGGTCGTGGTATAGGTTCTGGCTTGGGTAAAACAAGTGGTAAGGGTCACAAGGGACAAAAAGCCAGAGCGGGTGGTTTCCACAAAATCAACTTTGAAGGCGGACAAATGCCTATTCAACGTCGTTTACCTAAAATGGGATTCAAATCCCGTGTTGGTAGAACGATTGACCAGGTGACTTTGACCGAGTTGGCTGCTGTGAGTGCAGAGCTTATTGATTTGGAAGCTTTGAAATCAGCCGGTTTGGTTAACAAAGCAATTCGAGAGGTGAAAGTTATTCTTTCTGGTGAAGTGAACATCCCCCTGAAGCTTAAAGGCTTGCGCGTTACCAAAGGTGCACGTGCAGCAATAGAGCAGGCGGGTGGCAGCATTGAAGAGTAATTATGAATAACCAAAGGCAAACTGCTAGCCAATCCCGTGGTGGATTGGCAGAACTTAAGTCACGATTGCTGTTTGTTGTAATTGCTATCTTGGTCTACAGACTCGGTGCTCATATCCCTGTCCCTGGACTAGACCCTCAGAAATTAGCTAATTTCTTTGGGGAACAGCAAAATACGATATTTGGTTTGTTCAACATGTTTTCCGGTGGTGCATTATCCCGGGTAACTGTATTTGCTATTGGTATAATGCCTTATATCTCTGCCTCAATTATAATTCAGCTGTTTTCAGTAGTTTCGCCTAAACTGGAGCAATTGAAGAAGGAAGGCGAGTCAGGCAAGAGAAAGATTAATCAGTACACACGTTACCTGACTTTGATTCTAGCTGTGTTTCAATCGTTGGGTATGGCTAGATGGTTAGCAGGTCAGCAAATAGCGTTACAGCCTGATTTACTCTTCTATTTTACCGCAGTCGTTACTTTAGTAACTGGCACAATGTTTTTGATGTGGTTAGGAGAGCAAATCACTGAAAAAGGTGTTGGTAATGGAATATCACTGATTATTTTTTCCGGTATTGTTTCAAGCATGCCGAACGCGATTGCTTCAGTATTACAACAAGTTAAAGAAGGGCAAATGCAAGCACTTACTTTAATCTTGGTTGCAGTTATTGTGGTTGCGGTAACTGGGTTTGTTGTTTTTGTGGAAAGGGCGCAACGTCGCATTCGGGTTAATTATGCACAAAGGACTCATGGACGTAAGGTTTATGCTGCTCAAACAAGCCATTTACCATTGAAAATTAATATGTCAGGGGTTATTCCTCCCATATTTGCGTCCAGTATTATTCTTTTACCTGCTACACTTGCGCAGTTTTTTGCAAAGGGGAAGGGAATGGATTGGCTGGCAGATATAGGTATGGCACTTTCACCTGGCCAACCGTTATATTTGATTGTTTATGCTGCAGCAATTTTGTTCTTTGCTTTCTTTTATGCTGCATTAGTATTCAATCCCAAGGATACAGCTGACAATTTGAAGAAATCTGGTGCTTACATCCCTGGAA
Source organism: Legionella donaldsonii (assembly GCF_900452385.1). Lineage (NCBI taxonomy): Bacteria > Pseudomonadati > Pseudomonadota > Gammaproteobacteria > Legionellales > Legionellaceae > Legionella > Legionella donaldsonii. The sequence goes on from NZ_UGOA01000001.1 coordinate 386,261, forward strand.
TTCGTCCAGGGGAACAAACAACCAGATATATTGATTCAGTAATGACGCGTTTAACTTTGGTTGGCGCACTGTACTTGGTACTGGTTTGCTTATTGCCACAAATTTTAATGTATACCTGGCATGTGCCTTTTTATTTTGGTGGAACCTCACTGTTGATTATTGTTGTTGTAATTATGGATTTTGTTGCTCAAGTGCAAGCCCATCTTATGACACAACAATATGATTCTTTGATGAAGAAAGCCAATTTTAAAGGGACCAAGTTGCCCGGTCTTTTATGATTATTATCGGAGTTATTAATGAAAGTTAGAGCATCAGTAAAGCGCCTCTGCCGCAACTGCAAAATCATTAAGCGTGAAGGTACCATCCGCGTTATATGTAAAGATGCAAGGCATAAGCAAAAGCAAGGTTAAAATCCTTGCTTGATTTTGGTTCATTATAATAGTATTCTTCTGTCCCTTCCTGACAGAGCAAAAAATAACGTTCGGAGAGATTAATGGCTCGTATTGCAGGTGTAAACATACCCGATCACAAACACATCGTGATTGCGCTTACGTCGATTTACGGAATTGGCAAAACTACATCAATGAATTTATGTAAAGCAGTTGGCATTGAACCGTCAACAAAAGTATCTCAGTTAAGTGAAGAAAAATTAGAAGCTTTACGTACTGAAATTGCAAAAATGACGGTTGAAGGTGACCTACGTCGTGTTGTTACGATGAACATAAAACGACTTATGGATCTGGGTTGTTACCGTGGACTTAGACACCGTCGTGGTTTGCCACTGCGTGGTCAACGCACTAAAACAAATGCGCGTACTCGAAAAGGCCGACGTAAAGGTAGCAGTAACTAATTTATATGTAGGAAATAAAGATGGCTATAACTAAGGCAAAGCAACAAAAAGTAAGAAAGAAGGTAAAACGCGTCGTAAATGATGGTATAGTCCACGTCCATGCTTCTTTTAACAATACCATTGTGACTTTCACAGATCGTCAAGGTAATGCTTTATGCTGGGCAACTGCTGGTGGTTCAGGTTTCCGTGGATCCAGGAAAAGTACTCCTTATGCTGCTCAAATTGCTACTGAGAGAGCGTCACAGGTAGCAAAAGAATATGGCATGAAGTCTGTGGCTGTATTTGTACATGGTCCTGGCCCTGGTCGCGAATCAACTATTCGTGAGTTGATATCCCAGGATTTTAAAATAGTAGAGATAACTGATGTGACTGGCATACCTCATAACGGATGTAAGCCACCTAAGAAACGTCGCGTATAAGATTCAGGAGTTTTTAATGGCTAGATACCTTGGTCCAAAATGCAGGTTGTCCCGTAGAGAAGGGACTGATTTATTTTTGAAAAGCGGTGTTCGTGATTTCAAAGCTAAGTGCAAATCAGAAAAGCAACCTGGTCAACACGCTGATAAACGTCCACGTTTAAGCGATTACGGTATACAATTACGTGAAAAGCAAAAAATCAGACGCTTTTACGGTGTTTTGGAAAAGCAATTCCGCAATTACTACAAAAAAGCAGCCGGTCAGAAAGGTTCCACCGGTGAGAATTTGGTGGTATTACTTGAAAGACGCCTCGATAATGTTGTTTATCGCATGGGGTTTGCAAGTACGCGTGCTGAAGCGAGACAATTAGTCGCGCATAAAGCAATTTTGGTTAATGAGAAAGTGGTAAATATACCTTCTTACTTGGTTAACCCTGGTGATGTAATTGCCATTCGTCAGAAGGCAAAAACGCAAGGGCGTATTCAGGCGGCTATCGCATTGTCTGAGCAACGTGCTCCTTGTGATTGGTTAACTGTTGATTCTAGTGCTTGCAAAGGCACCTTTGCGACAGTGCCTACGCTAAATGACGTATCATCTCTTTATAACGTGAATTTAGTTGTAGAACTTTACTCTAAGTAAGCTCGGAGACCTAGCCGAATGATAAACGAAATGCTGACGCCATCTGTACTTAAAGTACTTGCTAATACGCCCTACCATGCTCGGATTGTGCTTGAGCCTTTGGAGCGTGGATATGGTCATACGCTTGGAAACGCTTTACGGCGCATCCTGCTGTCGTCAATGCCAGGTGCTGCCATTACTGAAGCTTCCATTGATGGTGTATTACACGAATACAGTACCATTGAAGGGGTGCAAGAGGACGTAGTTGATATTCTACTGAATCTGAAGCAGGTTGCTATTAAACTGACTACTGGTACTGAGGCCTACCTCACTCTAAGTAAGCAAGGCCCATGTCAAGTTACCGCTGGTGATATTCAGTTGACTCATGGCCAGGAAATCATTAATCCTGACTTGGTTATTGCCACTTTGAATGAGAATGGCAAGCTGAATATGACCTTGAAAGTTGAGCAAGGTGTTGGTTTTCATTCTACTGATTCATTTGTCAGAGCGTTTGACGAGGAAATGGAACAAAAATCAGTTGGCAAACTAAAGATTGATAATACCTTCTCACCGGTCAAAAAAGTGGCTTATTTTGTTGACAGTGCTCGTGTAGAGAATCGTACGGATCTTGATAAACTGACTATTGATTTGCAAACAAATGGCACTTTGGATCCTGAAGAAGCCATTCGTATCTCTGCTTCTATTTTGCAACGTCAATTGCATGCTTTTGTTGATATGAAGTTTGAAGAGTCACGTGCTGATAGTAAAGAGCGAAACGATTTTGATCCAGTATTATTGCGTCCAGTTGACGATCTGGAGCTGACAGTTCGTTCAGCAAATTGTCTGAAAGCCGAAAATATTTATTATATCGGTGATCTGGTGCAGAAAACTGAGAATGAATTATTAAAGACACCCAATTTAGGTAAGAAATCCCTCACTGAGATCAAGGACGTATTAGCGTCACGTTCTTTGTCATTGGGAATGAAACTAGAGAATTGGCCGCCAGCTAATCTTGGCGAGTAATATTAGGAGTTTTAGTCATGCGTCACCGTAATTCTGGCCGTGGATTTAGCCGCACAAGCAGTCACAGAAAAGCAATGTTTTCTAACATGTGTACTTCTCTAATTGAGCATGAGTTGATTAAAACAACTCTGCCAAAGGCTAAAGAACTGCGTCGTTATATTGAACCTTTGATTACAGTTAGTAAGTCTGATTCTGTTGCATCACGTCGTTATGTCTTTGACAGACTACGTTCTAAGAGTGCGGTAGGAAAACTATTTACTACCTTAGGCCCACGTTATGTTGAGCGTCCTGGTGGATATGTACGAGTTTTAAAATGTGGTTTCCGTCCAGGTGATAATGCACCAATGGCCATTGTTGAGCTTGTCGATCGCCCAGTAGCAGCTGAAGGCTCTGACGAGGAATAATCAAGGCTGTCGATTATGAAACCCGCTAAGGCGGGTTTTTTTATTGTTAAAATAATATCTGTTAGCCTTGGTGAAAGCCGAAGGCTGTAACCCGGGTCAAAAAACCGTTAAAACTTTTCATTGTGAGTGCTATTTAAGATCTCAGGTTTCACTCGGGCTATGTGCCGTTTTTGCTAAATGTCCTACATCTACTCGAACAAAAACTGAGTCGCCAAGCGCTGTAAGCGTATCACCAGCATATACCTCACAGAGTACACGGGTTTTACGTTCAATTTTACCTTCGACTCGTGCCTTGAGCGTTAACAGAATGCCCATTGGCGTTGGTTTGATGTATTTCACGCCAAGGGATCCCGTTACGCAATCGATCCGTGGGAGTGTCCCTGCCTCGCGGCCTTCACAGCGATAGTGGTTTGCCATCGCCGTCCAGTTAGAATGGCAGTCGATGAGACAGCTGAGCAAACCGCCATATACAAGCGCTGGCCAACCAGTGTAGCACCTATCTGGCATGTGCGTTGTTACAACGTGCAAATTGTCTTTATCCCAATAGCTTTTGATTCTCAGGCCATGCAGGTTTTTTGAACCACAACCAAAACAAATGCCATCAGGGGCTGCAAGATCTTGCAAGGCGTAACGCTTCTTTTCCATAATCTGATCTCGGGTGATGACAACGATTAGTAGGTTAGTTGTACGGTTCCAATAATATTTCCATTGTGCATTTCCTGCAAGTCTACAGCACAGTAACCTGAGATGCTTTCTGTTTAGGTTGAAAGGGAAGTAATTTGTTTCTTTATCGCAAAAGAGGAATTAAGAATGATTTATCCAATTAGTTATGAAGCAAATCCAAAATTTGAAGATATACAACTATTAAATGATGGCATTATGGAACAGGCTAAGAAGAAAAAAGGTATGAAACAACTTGATTTCTTTGCATTTTTTATGCGTGACGAGGACGGCAATATTGTGGGGGGATGTGCTGGTGATAACCTGTACGGTGGGTTATTTGTTGGCCAGCTATGGGTACAAGAACAGTTAAGAGGCATGGGTTATGGTACCAAGTTAATGCACAGAGCAGAAGAGCTGGCAAGAAGAAGTGCATGTAATTTTATGGCAGTAAATACCTTCGATTGGGAAGCGCTTGAATTTTATAAGAAGCTTGGATTTTATGTGGAATTCGAACGAAAAGGCTTTGAAAAGAATTCGATATTTTATTTTCTTCGCAAGGAGTTAAGCTGACAGGGAGATAGAAGAGTGAGTGCGTATAGCCACACACTCTCCAATCACAAAGTTAGAATGGTATATCGTCGTCCAATTCATCAAAAGCATCTTGCGCTGCCTGAGCAGACTGAGCTGCTGGTTGTGGTTTACGCGCTGGACTACCTTGCTGCTGTTGGGCTGGAGGAGGTGACATCTCGTCATAATTACCTGAGTTGCCTTTGCTATCTAACATTTGAATATCAGTGGCTACGATTTCAGTCGTATAGCGATCTTGCCCTTGCTGATCTTGCCATTTACGGGTACGTAAACTGCCTTCAACATAGAGTTTGGAACCCTTACGTACATACTCACCAGCGATTTCGCCTAAGCGATTAAAACAGACGACACGATGCCATTCTGTACGCTCTTGCTTGTCACCGGTTTGTTTATCTTTCCAGGTTTCACTGGTAGCTAAGGATAAGGTTGTTACTGCGTTACCATTGGGCATGTATCTAACTTCAGGATCCAAACCAACGTTACCGACCAAGATGACTTTATTAATCCCACGGGCCATTTTTTCTCCTGCGTGCGAAAGTTGTTAGACCAGTAATTATACCTAATCTAGGAGGAATCTAATAGTAAACAAATAGGAATCTAATGGTAATCTAATAGCAATCAAATAGGAATCAAAGTTATCTAATAGGTTATCTAATAGGTTATCTAACACTAATTAGCAGTGATCTATTTGCTGCCGTTTGGAGTAGCGAGTTGCTGTAATACTTTTTCAATGCTGCCACCTTGATAAATAGCTTTATCCAGGCGACAGTAGATCACTTTTTCTTCCGGAGCTAGCATGATCTCTTTAATGCCTGGGAGTTTTTTAAGGTGTTGTATGAGTTCATCCTCCCCTCTTTTCAGATTCGCGGGGTAATTCACAATGAGGGTTGATAAATAAGCATGGGGTTGCATAGAAAAAGAAATAAACAGCCACAGAAGTGCTAAAAGCCCATTGGTAAGAAAGATGCCTTTGTCACCTGCCCATTGGTAAAGTAGTCCAGCTAGTGCCCCGCCGGCAAAGATACCTAAAAACTGACTGGAAGAATAAATGCCCATTGCAGTTCCTTTACTATTGGCGTCAGCTTGTTTAGACACCAGTGAGGGTAAACTTGCTTCGAGAATATTAAAGGCCAGAAAATAGGCAAGCATTAATGCAAACAGGGAGAGCCAATATTGGTTTGAGAACGCGAGGAGAAACTGGGTTAGGCTGGTAACTAATACGGAGCCTATGAAAACAGGCTTCATTTGCCGTTTTTTCTCGGCAAGTAAAATAAAAGGAACCATAAAAATAAAAGCGAAGATCATCAATGGCAAATAGAAGTGCCATTGATGTGTCAAATGGCCTTGCTTGAGTTGTTCCTGGAGCATCATGGGAATGGCGTAAAAAGTCGCAGTTAAAATAAAATGCTGGAAAAAAATGCCCATATTGAGGCGCTGTAAATGCTTGTTATGGATAACCGCTTTGAACAGAGATGGGTTGGCTTCGCTATCGATATGAAATCGTTCTCTCTTCGGTGTTGGTATGACGCCATGAAGCAAAAATAAACCCAAGAAAGCCATTCCAGTGGTGAGATAGAAGATACCTGGTAAGCCATAATGATGAGTAATTGCTGGGCTAATTACCATAGCCAGGCTAAATGACAAGCCAATGGTCATTCCAATAACGGCCATCGCTTTTGTACGCTGTTCGTCGGGAGTCAGATCGGCGAGTAAGGCAATTAAAACGCTGCCAATTGCTCCGGTTCCTTGTAAAGTACGGGCAAGTATCATCATATAAATTGAGTGACTCAAGGCACCAATGAGACTACCGCTGGCAAAGAGCAGTAACCCAATAGTTAATAGCGGCTTTCTCCCATAACGATCAGATAACATGCCGAAAGGCATTTGCAATAACCCTTGACTTAAACCATAGCTGCCTAGTGCCAAACCTATGAGAGCAGGCGTTGCTCCTTGAAGGTGAGCGGCAAAAACGGTAAAAACAGGAATTAACATAAATAATCCCAGCATGCGGAATGAAAAAATTGCTGCTATAGGTAAAACACTGTTGAACCAGGAGGAATGCTTCATTGATAATTGTATGCCCATAATACGATGTGCTGATGGTACAAAGTTAACGCCTGAGAGACAAGAATATCATAGATCTTGTTAATTAATTCGCTAAAAATAGAGCAATGATCGACTGCGATTGACAGACTATCTGATTCGCTGTAGTTTGAGGCATTTTTAAACGAGAGGAAAATGGAATGGCTTTGCAGTTCGCCAATAGAGTAGCTTTAATTACAGGCGGTGCGCGTGGTATTGGAAAGGCTACCGCATTGAAATTAGCGCAAGCTGGATGTGATATCGCTATTGTTTATTATAACAGTTCTGATGAAGCGCAAGCCTTGGTAACAGAACTACAAGGCTTAGGACGCAAAGCCATCGCTATACAAGCGAATGTTGCTGATCATCAATCGGTTAAAGAAATGTATACGAAATTCCGCGAACATTTTAACCGGCTCGATTTCTTAATTAGTAATGCAGCGAGTGGTGTTTTAAAACCCGCGTTGAAAATGTCGACTAAACATTGGCGTTGGTGCATGGAAACGAATGCCTTGGCCCTGAATCATTTAGTATCAGAGGGACGGGAGTTGATGTCAGAGGGAGGTCGTGTGGTGGCCTTATCAAGCCTGGGGGCTGAACGAGCTATTCCTAATTATGCTTTCATTGGCGCGTCTAAGGCGGCGCTGGAAGCACTGGTACGTTCCCTGGCGCTTGAGCTTGCAGAATATGGTATCACAGCAAATACGGTTTCAGCCGGGGTAGTTGACACGGACGCCTTAAAACATTTCCCTAACCGTGAGCAGCTGCTTGACGAATATCAAGCGCACTCCTTATCGGCGCGACCATTAACACCCCAGGATGTAGCGAATGCGATTTATCTGCTCTGTTTACCTGAGGCAGCAATGATTAATGGGCATACCTTATTTGTTGATGCAGGATACAGTCGCGTAGGATAAATGCCAAGCAGGCGTTATTAGTGACGTCTAAGGGACTTTACCGATACGCAGCAAGCCTATTGTTTCATCAAAAGGTTTTTCTGCCAGAGTTACCAGGCTCTGATTTTGTTGGTCAATGATAGTCAATAGCGTGATTAAACTATTCACCCCGTGGCAAACAGCATCTGTACGTATGCTTTGGCTGATAAAATCACGCATAAAACCACCAATGGCCTGCGAAGGATTTCGGATGTCATAACTATTCGCTTCCGTGTAAGCATTTTGCAATAGCCAGCGGGTAGTTAAGATAATCGCATCGCGGTATTGCTTACAATTAGACTTGCCTTGGTTAAGACAAGACTGATGTAATTCACCCATCACTTCATTAATCCAGCCATTGCCGCTTGTGGCCATCGTGTCAAGGTAGCGCCCATGGTTGTAAGCATCATTGGGATCATCGATCTGCCTTGCTAAAATCGCTGACGCAGTTTTGTCTATTACTGCGCGATAAAGAGAACCGTTATTTATTTTACTGTAGTCGATTAATGCCATTAGAACCCAACTGGTCGATATGGTATTGGGGGCACGGAAATCATCACCAACAAAATCACCTTGTTTATTTGCTGCAATAGTCATGTACTGTGCGATTTTACTGGCCGCATCATAATAACGTTCATCGTTGGTGATTAAGTAAAGGCGCGAAAGGGCGGAGAGTACTTGTCCTGAATAGAGAAAGGATTGTTTTTTGTTAAAACTCCAATTGTCTGCTTTGCAGCGCACCCCAGATATCACCTGCCCATTATCCTTTATCATAGTTAATAACCAATCTCCCGCTCGTTTAGCGGCACTGAGATAAGCTTCCTCGTGATAAAAACGATAAAGTTCCAAGAGCGTAAAAATCGTTTTGGACGTAGTGCCAACTGACAGAAAGCAAGTTTTTTCCTTGGTATTGATATCATAAGAATAATAAAAACTACCTGCCTGTTTTCCTTGTGTGACTTGCATCCCGAGTAGGAAAGCAGCGATTGCCTTGAAGTGTTTTTCCAGCTGCGGATCTTGATTCAAACGGTAAATTTTCAAAAGGGTATATAAACTTGAAGCACTATAAATGGTGTGTAATTTGCTACTGCGTTTGTCTTCTGCTACATCGTATTTTTTATAAAAGCCATGCAATTGCGGATGCAGGTTGTTGAGTAGATAATGTTGACTGGAATAAATCTGTTGTTTAATTAAATCGCTGTCTAAATAACGTATTACTACACGATTGCTTTGCAATTCCAATCCTTTTCCCTTGTCCTCAATGAAGGAATAATAACGGCGGGGTGGGTAGTCAAAAATAACCTGGAAGCGAAATGCAGCCAATTCTTTTGTACCAATAGGTTTTAAGCGGCTTTGTTCCAAAGCACGCTCTGTTGCTTTTGCAATCGTTTTGGATAACGAGGCTTCATTTGCGGTCCCCACACCGAGTTGTTGCCCTTGAAAATAGGCAATTACACTCACATACCAGTATCTATGTGCATATTGTGCATCCCATCGTTTATCCAGTATTTGAGCATTTGGTAGAGGGGTATTAAAGAGCGTATAGGCTGCAATGGAGCGGACATACTGGATGACTGTGTCGCGAAACTCATTATTCTGTTGGTTGGCTGAGGGGAGAGTAATTGTTGGGCTGGATGGTAAAGCTGCGGCGGGTAAACTTTGTGTGAAAGGCAGCAAAACCAGGCTTAATAAGCTAGTTGTTATTATTTTATGCATTAATCAGAATCCTTGGGCGCTAAAAAAGCCGAGGGTTGCAAATACTAGTTCCCAATTATGCTTCATTCTTTCTTTATTTTCATGCTAACGAAAAAAATTCTTATATTAACCCCCATGTTTGTATAAATGATATACATCTAATGTATGTCGACGTAGCTGAGCGCTAAAAGTTTGTGATACAATCTGAAGTTTTTTGAACTAGCTGAGCTCTGAGGATAGAACATGAATGTAGATAGCGTATACCCCAAGGTGAGGGAAATTATCGCTGACGTACTGGTTATCGATGAAGAAGAAGTCTCTTTAAACAGTCGATTGATTGCTGATTTGGGTGCTGAATCTATCGATTTTCTCGATTTGGTTTTTCAGTTAGAAAAAGAATTTGCTATCAAAATACCACGAGGTCAATTAGAGAAAAATGCTCGTGGCGATTTGGCGGAAGATGAATTTGAGAAAGGTGGCGTGTTAACAGCACAAGGGATGCAGGCACTTAAAAATTATCTAAGTGAAGTCCCTGCTGAACATTTCAAGGCTAATATGAAGGTCAATGAAATTCCTATGCTGTTTACGGTAGAAACCTTTTGTAAGCTGGTTGTTGTTGCTGTCAGCGAGCAGAACGCTTGTGAAACTGTCGCCTGATGCGCTTTCTATTTGTTGATAGAATCCTGCAATTGTCCCCTGGTGAAATGGTGCGGGGGGTAAAGCACATTACACAGGATGATACCTACCTTTGTCCAAGTGCTGAGGGCCCTCTCTGTTTTATGCCTTCTTTGATTGGCGAGACGTTGGGGCAGTTAGCAGCTTGGAATGCCATGTCTTTCAATGATTTCACATTAAGACCTGTTGCTGGGGTTGTAGCAAGCGCACGCTTGCATCGCCCTGCCTATGTCGGTGAAACGTTGTTGTTGGAGTCCTTTATTGAGCGTCTGGATGATGATGCTGTACAGTACCATAGCGTAGCTCGTGTTGGTGACGAAGTGATTTTCAATATTGATGGGGCTTTAGGGCCTATGCTGCCTATGGCAGATTTTATTGATCAGGATGAGGTGCGTCGTCAATTTAATGAGGTAAATAGACCCGGTGAATGGCCTCCGCAGAGTTTTGTTGAGGGGGCTGTTACCGAAAAACCTGATTCCACTGGTATTACTGGGCTCCCTCGGTGTGTGGCTCCTATGTCGTTTGACCATATTCTGACTTCAGAGCCAGGTGTAAGCTTGAGTGCAATAAAATCTATCACTCGGGCTGCCCCTTATTTTCCAGATCATTTCCCCAACAAACCGGTTTTACCCCTGACTATTTTATTAGAGTGTAAATTGAATTTGGCGCAAGAATTTGTGCGACGTGCTTCCTTCTCTAATACCTATGTAGTCAGTGAATTCCGTAAAATTAAAATGAGTGGATTTGTTTACCCCGGAGACGTTCTAATCTGTTATGTCAAAGTCAAAGAGCAAGATGAACAACAATTGGTGTTAAGCTATCGCAGTGAAGTGGCTGGTAAACGAGTATGTGTTTTAGATGTAGTGATGAAGGCGAAAGGTACGAAACATGAAAAATAGACGTGTGGCAGTTACTGGTCTGGGAGTTGTATCGCCCTTAGGCAATGATGTGCAATCTACTTGGACAAATCTGCTGGCAGGTCAATCCGGTGTCGCTGAGATAAGACAATTTGATGCCAGTGCTTTTCCTACCTATATTGCAGCAGAAGTCAAAGGGTTTACATCAAATCTGGCTACTGGCGGGAAGCACAAGCGGTTTACCATGCCGTTTACCCAATATGCTCTGGATGCTGCACAGCAAGCCTTTGCAGATGCAGGAATTCGACCGGAAAAGCCGACTGCCAAGCGTTGGGGAGTGGTGACCGGAAGTGGAATGATGACTGCCGAATTTTCTTATCTGCAACGGTTTCAACAAACTTGCGCTACAACGGGTGAGATCGATTGGAGTCAATTGCAGAATAATACCCAGGATTTTTATAGGTTGGTTGATTTTGGAAAAACAACCTCAAACTCCGGTTTGTCTTCGCTTATTCAGGAATTTGGTATTGAAGGTTTTGCAACGTCTGTGCATACAGCCTGCGCTTCTGGAGGACAGGCTTTAGGGCTAGCCATGCAAGTTATTCGCCGCGGTGAGGCTGATTTTATGTTGGCAGGTGGTTTTGATTCCATGATCAATCCTCTAGGCCTTTCCAGTTTCTGCCTGTTAGGCGCTTTATCTACTTATAATGAGACACCAACAACAGCAAGCAGGCCGTTTGATGGTACTCGTAATGGGTTTGTCCTCGGTGAGGGTGCAGCGTTCCTAATATTGGAAGAGTGGAGCAAGGCAAGGGCTCGCGGCGCAAAAATCTATGCTGAATTGGCGGGGGAAGGCAACTCGTTAAGCTCTTATCGGATTACGGATTCCCATCCTAATGGCGATGGCGCTATCCAAGCGATTGAACGGGCTTTGCAAGATGCGGGTGTGCAAGCGAGTGATGTTGATTACATCAATGCACACGGAACCTCAACTAAAATGAATGATCTAAGTGAAACGAATGCAATTAAAGCCGTTTTTGGGGAACAGGCCTATCAATTACCAGTCAGCTCTACAAAAAGCCAGACAGGTCATTTGATTGCCGCTGCTGGGGCATTGGAAGCTGTCTTGTCTGTTTTATCGATTCAACATGCACAAGTTCCCAAAACAGCCAATTTAACGGTAGCCGATCCTGAGTGTAACCTGGATTATGTCGTTGATGGTCCACGCGAAAAATCATTAGGTGTGGTACTATCCAATTCTTTTGGGTTTGGCGGTTCAAATAGCTGTTTGCTGTTCAAGCATCCCGAATTTGAAGGAGCTGGTAAATGAGTAACGCCAATCGTGTTTTTATTACAGGACTAAGTGCTTTAACTGCTTGTGGTGAAACGGCTGACAGCACCTGGGATGCGCTGCTTGCCGGCCAAAGTGGTATCGGTGAAATCAGTCAATGGGATTTATCAACGTGGGCTCACCGTTTGGGGGGAGAACTGAAGAATTTTCAACCTGCCAAGATGCTCCCTGATCGCAAACTAATGAAAGTTATTTCGCGTCAGGATGCGATGGGTATTAATGCAGCGATGCAAGCCATCAATCATAGCCAGCTTCTTCCTTATCGTGAAACCCTGGCTGCTACAGAATCTTTTAATGATCAAACGGCTGTGTATGTTGGTTCGCCCGGGAATAAATATTTCCAACAATATGATTTTTTGCCTTTGCTCGCCAAAACAGGCAGTGATATGCAGCAGTTTGCTACACAGCTGTTTAATGAAGTGCATCCCATGTGGTTACTGCGCATTTTACCTAATAATGTTTTGGCTTATACTGGTATTAGCTATGGTTTTAAAGGGCCTAATCACAATATCACTAACCATGCAGTGAGTGGCACACAGGCTATTTTAGAGGCTTATCATGCGATTAGGCAGGGACAGGCTGAACGCGCAGTAGTCGTTGGCTACGATATAGGGATTGAACCTCAGGCACTCTTTTATTATGAAAAATTGGGAGTCATGAGTGCAAATCATTTAAAGCCCTTTGATAAAGAACATGATGGGACTGTCTTAGCCGAGGGGGCCGCTGCATTGATTCTTGAAAGTGAAGCAAGTGTGCAAGCGCGTTCTGCGACTTGTTATGGAGAAATTGTCGGAGGTCTGTCTGCCAGTGAGGCATCCGGGCTTTTTTCTATTGAAGCAGAAGGCAACCATTTGGCTGAGCTGATGTCGAATACCCTTGAGACTTCCCAAATTAATTCCTCCGAAGTAGGTTTGCTAGTGGCTCATGGCAATGGCAATAGCAAATCAGATGACAGTGAGGCGATAGCGATTCAGCGTGTTTTTGGTGATAACTCTGTACCGGTTACTGCATTTAAATGGGCAATGGGGCATACGCTTTGTGCTTCAGGTGTTTTGGATACGGTATTGACAACCTATGCTTTGCGTAACGATTGTGTCCCCGGTATCGCCAACTTCAATCAGGCCGCCTCTGTATGCGAGCCATTAAACATAAGCGCTCATCATCGTCGATTACAAGGTAATAAAAAGGCTGTCATGCTCAATCGTGGGTTTGCCAGTATGAATGCTTGTTTGGTGATCAAAGCTTGTGACTGAATTAGCCGATAAGATTAATAGCCTGCCCTTATCATGGAGCGGGCGTTTTTTATACCGTTATCTACCTTATCGCCGTAAGGTCATTATGGCTAATATTGCGCAAGTATTTGGTGATCACTTGACTATTGCGCAGCAAACCCATCTTGCTAAAGCATTTTATTCGCACCTGGCTACCTCCATCAAAGAAGCAATTCAGTTGCGTTTTATGAGCGAACAGACACTTAGTGAACGGGTGGAAGTACGCGGGTATGAGCGTTTGTTGGCGATTGCTGCTGAAAATAAAGGGGTGTTGGTATTAACGGGTCACTTTGGTAATTGGGAATTTGCACCGCTTGGCGGAATTCTCAATTTTAAGCAGTTTCAAGGCCAATTTCATTTTATCCGCCGTACTTTAGGAAATAAAACATTAGAGCGCATCTTGTTTAGCCGTTATTACCGTGCAGGGTTAAATGTGATTCCCAAGAAAAACTCACTGCAACAGGTTTGTGACGCACTGGATCAAAATCACGCGGTGGTTTTTGTTTTAGATCAACATGCCTCGATAGTCAATCGCGATGGTATTGCAGCGGAATTTTTTGGTAAGAAAGCTGGAACTTATCGCAGTCTGGCAAGCTTTGCGCGTCACACAGGAGTACCAGTGGTTCCTGCTGCAGGTTACCGGCTACCTGATGGACGTCATGTGCTTGAATTTCATGAGCCGATCAAATGGCAAGACTATGGTAGTACCCAAGAATCAATTTATCGCAATACGCTTGCTTATAATCAGGCTTTGGAACGTATTATTTTAGCCCACCCAGAACAATGGTTGTGGTTACATAAACGCTGGAAATTAAAAGAAAAATAACCCTCATTTACCGAAATAAATCGCTTTATGTCGTCCCCGCATTAATTACTGGGGAATAAAAAACTCAAAATCGTAATTATACATTCGTACAAAAGTGCCATCATTTAGAATTTGCTCCAGGACCGTATCTATTTGCTCAATTTGTTCTCTGTTGTCCATCGTTGTTGCAATAGCAATACCATCACCTAATGAAAATTGCTCCGGAAGTGCTCGTACACGTGTGGGATATTGGTGCATGAAAAACATCGCGGTGTAGGTGTTCATGAAAACAGCATCAATGGTATTCGAATTAAGAGCCTGGATTAAATTGCTAGGCTCCTCAAAGGGTACTACGATTAACTGGTCAACAAAATTTTGCTCAAGGTAATTGAAATATTCCTTTCCTTTTAAACAACCTACTTTTTTTCCTGCTAACTCTTTTGCATGTCTGAAGGGAGCTTGCTTCAGGGTAACAAATACAGCAGAGCTAGGCATGTAAGGAATGCTAAATAAATAGTGTGATTGACTATAGGGTGTAATAATAATCGCCCCCAGTACAAAATCAACTTTGTTTGCTTGCAAGGCGGAAAGTAACTCGTAATACCGCATACCAATATATTGGCATTGCCAATGCAGGCGTGCGCAGATTGTATTCATCAATTGAATATCGAATCCCCCAATTGGATAGGCAGGATTATTAACTACAAAGGGCGGATCATAGATTGGCGTGCCAATTTTAACAGTGGCATTCACATGACAAGATAAGCAAAAGAACAGCGTTACTACGACTCGAAGACAGGCCTTTGCCATAGACGCATCCCATACTCATTTTTTTTAATTATAGAACGACTTTGGATCATAAATAAAATAGGTCTAACTCTCTCTATAGAGGACAAAACTTGAGAATCGAGTCTTTTTGCGGCATTTAGCGAAGCGAGCGAGCTTGATTCTGAACAAAAATTTCTTTTGTTCGCAACGACAATAAACATTTTTTCCCTGTACCGAGTCTAAAGCGAAATAATGGTTGGAACATAATTACCGGGGTTGGTTTATATGTTACCATTAGCTCCTTTTCTTGGCCATGTGGCATTAATAAACGGTGAGATTAGGCATGTTTTATCGAAAAATGTTGAAATCAAAAATTCATCGCGCTTGTATTACCCAAGCTGATTTGGATTATGAGGGGAGTATCACCCTGTCCCCAGAACTACTTGCAGCGGCTAATATTTTACCCAATGAGGCCGTCAATGTGTGGAATGTGACAGCAGGAACGCGATTTGAAACCTATGCTATAACGGGTGAAAAAGGGTCTAAAGACGTCTGTGTCAATGGTGCCGCCGCTCATTTAGTCACGCCTGGCGACATTGTTATTATTGCAACCTTTATTCAGCTTCCTGAAGAGCTTTGCCAAAACCATCATCCTAAGGTTGTCTTCGTCGACAGCAATAATCGTATAAAAGAAGTCCGCCCAGAGCTTGCAGAGAACAATAAGCAGGGTGCAAGCGTTGATAACGCTGTTTGTGAGGTATAGAGAATGGCCTGCCCGTATTACCTTGTGTCCGCTAATACCGGGGCGGCAGGGTGGTTAAGCGTAAGAGATTAGCTTTCTTACCAGTTCTAATTCCTCATTCACATCATTAATACAGGATTGAGAGCAGGGACGTTGAAACATTCTGCTGCAGATAAGTGCTTAGATGGAGTCATTTGGCCTGTTCCAGAGGGTATAGCCTGACAGATACAGGTTGAGAAAAATACTCGTGATGGCGATATCTGCTATCGTAAAATGCTCGTCCACCTGCCACCCAACCGTTCTCTAACTAGTCAGCACTTGGCGGAAATTTTTCCGCCAAGTGCCTCGTTAATTGCATGCTGATTAGGTTTGCGGTTACGGTAGAGGGGCAAAAAGTACAGTTTGATAATCGCAAGGGGCAATGGCCTGAAATAAGGTCATATAAGACTCTCGTCAAGAGCTTTTATCCTGCAATGATGTTTAGCTGAGATAAAGAACCGCTATAACAAAAGCAGGATAAAAGAAGCAGCCATGGTTAGAACGTTGGAGCAGTATCTGGCGACTTAGTGTGATTTACAACTGGCGCGCTCATGCTACCTGTTCTTGTGGCAAAGAAACCAGATAATAAGGCTAAGTAACCATCACTACTTGCAACCGCATTATTTACCGGAGTCAGTAGTCTCTGACGAATAGTCTCTGCCGCTTCACGCAGTTCTTGCGAAGAGCCTTTGCCCTGATAGACATTATAGCGGTAACGCGTCGTTGCAGTATCAACAAGGGAATCGCGATTAAAAGGGTTTGTTGCATCTGTTGAAACCCACCGCCAAAGCGATTCTCTGTCACTTATCTTGGTATAGGCTGGGACTGCTTTCCACTCACCCGATTGAAGTTCTTGTTTAACTAACAGGATAGGCTTCTCTATCGGTGTAGAGACTATTAACTCATCATCCAGAGTACCGGCTTCAAGGTCATTCAGACGATTGTTAAGACTTGTATATTGGGTTAAAACGGTCGAGAGCTCGCCGATTTTTGAGGCCCTTTCCAGTTCATCTGCCGTTAAGGGTTCGAACTCCGTACTTGCTGGCACAATTTCTAAATCATCATACTCTTTTCTGGTAAGTTTATCCTTCGCCACGGGTTGTGGGTGAGTAAATGATCGCTGTAACGCCACTTGAAGGAGGTTGAATGATGGAGTGGGCAGATCAAAAAAGTCTTGGTTAATTGCTTGGGCATTCTCATCTTCTGCACGCAAATAACTAAAAAAGCTAAATGGAATCTTCCACCATTGTTTAACAACATGAACCAGGCCTTTGTTATAACCCTCGGTTAAACCATAAGGAACCGTATAGGCTAAGTCTTCAATTGCTTTGAGCACTAATCTTACGCTACCGATGACTAGTAAGGGCGGAAGGATTAGGCGATTAAGACCAAGCGCCATTACTGTACTGAAAAGAGTCATAGAAAAGCTGTGAGTTACTTTGTAAGCCCAGAATGCTGCGGCTATTGGAAGAGCAACACGAACAGTTAATGTGAATGCCAAGAGAGCGAGCGACATGAGCAGATTCAGCATGAGAGAGGTCAACGAGAATAAAGTAACCCCTGCAATAGCCCCGAAAACTTTGTCGAGAAAATTGATTGCGACTTTTGCAATACGTTCTCCTGAATCAAGCGCGGGTTGAGCGTATCTCTTTACTGATCCAAGCATGGTTAATGTCCCCATCAAGTACTTCAAGCACTGTATTGTATAAAAAATTAGCTAAGAGTGCAAGTATTATTAATCTTTATAGATTCTCAGCGTGGTCTATTCTATGTGAAGAAAATTAACACAATATTAACAACACTAAATAGACATTACGAGTGTCTACTCCACCAGACGAAACTTACTATACTTGAAATGGAGTAGCTGATAGAGGGAGAAAACCATGGACTTAACCCTTTTTTTAGCCAGAGTGATTGGCTGGTACTTTGTGATTATCAGTCTGTATATGTTGTTTTGCCAACAGGCATTAAAGGCGATTATCGTCGACATTTTAGGGCAGAGGGCATTAATGTTCTTTATTGCCCTATTAACGGTGGTTTTGGGCTTGCTTTTGGTGATAAGTCATAATGTTTGGGTAATGGGTTGGCCCGTCATTATTACTCTAATAGCCTGGCTGGTTTTGGTCGGGGGAGTTTTCCGCCTGATTAACCCGGATTTATTAACAAAAGTAGCGCAATGGTGGTTACGTAACCCTGCTTACCTTGTTATCGCCGCCATTATCTATCTGCTTATTGGCCTTTACCTTCTTTACAGGGCTTACTTTATTTAACAAGAGTAAGCCAAATTAGAGGATTGCTATTTTTGCCAAAAATGAGGCGAAAAAAGGATAAGAAGAGAAAATATCTCCAAACGGCCTGCAATCATGGAAAAGATAAGCAGCCACTTGCTGGGGGCGCTGAGATCAGCAAAATTGTCATGAATATTACCTATCCCGGCACCCGCGTTAGATAGCGTTGCAGTAATGGCTGAGAATGAGGTAATCAAATCATTCCCTAACGCCATAAATAAAAGTATAAAAGCCACAAAGAGGGCAATAAACACCGATATAAAGCCCCACATGGATTGTAAAACAGGCTCTGGCAGGGTATGTCTACCAAATTTAATGGGGATGATGGCGTGGGGGTGTAGTAAACGCACCATTTCACGTTTACTTTGTTTATAAATCAACAGGGCACGGATGACTTTTACACCGCCGCTTGTTGAGGTTGCACAGCCGCCAACAATTGATAGCAGCATCAGTAAAAGGGGTACATAAGTTGGCCAGCTGTTAAATGGAGCAGAAATAAAACCGGTTGTTGTGGCCATTGAAATCACATTAAATAAACTTTTCACCAGCGCGTGCGGATCAGCGGCAAAAAAACCGTACATGACGAGACTGAGCGTTACCAGGCAGCTGGCTGTAAATAAAAAAGCAACATAGAGACGAAACTCTTCATCTTGCCAATAATGGATGAGGCTGCGCTTTTTAAAAGCAATAAAATGCAGGGCGAAATTGGTGCCGCCTAATAACATGAAAAAACAGGCAATTAACTCGATGGCATCGTTTTGATAATAAGCAAAACTATTATCGTGCATCGAAAATCCGCCAGTGGAGACGGTCGTAAAGCTTTCGCCCAAGGCATCAAACCAGTCCATACCTGCAGCCCAATAGCTCAACATACAAAGGAATGTTAATAGAACATAAATAAACCATAATGCTTTGGCGGTGTGGGCAATGCGAGGAGTTAATTTACTATCTTTCATTGGTCCTGGTGTCTCTGCCCTGAACAGTTGCATGCCGCCCACGCCTAGCATAGGCAAGATGGCTACTGCCAGGACTACAATACCCATACCTCCTAAAAACTGTAATTGTTGACGATAAAACAAAATCGCATGAGGTAAGCCGTCTAAATGCCTGATAATGCTTGCCCCAGTCGTTGTAAATCCAGATACCGATTCAAATAGTGCGTCAGTTAAACCATGATTTTCATGACGAAGGGCGAATATAAACGGTAGGGAAGCGAAAAAACAAAGGACAAACCAAAATAAGACGACAAGCAGAAAACCATCGCGGATTTTGAGTTCGTGATGCTGGGTTCTAAAGCACAGCCAAAGTGTACTACCAGTAACAAAAGTACAGGTGAAGGCCGCGACGAAGGGCAGCCAAAAATGTTCATTAAATATCGGATTAATGATGAGTGGTGTTAGCATACTGACGCTAAACATCATTAACAGCAAACCTAAAAGGCGCAGGATGGTTTTAATTTGCATTACTTATTTTAATCTCACCTTGGCCAAATGGAGTGGTTTTGGGCTGATAATCATAACACCAGGTTGAGGGCAGTGGTCAATAGAGGAATCAGAGACTTCTTTCGAACCTCTACTGCAGTGGGGCATCGCTTCGTCGAACCGGTGCTCGAATCCTCATGTACTGACGTGTACACTGCGGTTCTGCGCGCCATTTCTCCTCGCGCTGCTCTCACTGGAGCGAGTTTCGAAAGAAGTCTGGTGTTTTCAACTGGTAAAGGCCAGGTTTACCTGAAATAGCGATTCTACCTGACGGACATAGCGTTTTTTTAGCAACAGCAAGATGACATGATCATCCGATTCAACCACCAGTTGCGGATTTGCCATAAGTAATTTTTCACCCCTTACAACAGCGACAATAGAACAACTGGGAGGTAATTTAATGTCTGATAATTGACGCCCGACAACCTGGGAAGTTAACTGATCGCCGTGAGTAATCAATTCAATCGTTTCAGCCTCGTCATTTTGTAAACGATACACTTTGATCATATTCCCACGTCGTAATTTGGTAAGAATACTGCCGATAGTGATTAATTGCGGGGAAATGGCATGATCAATTGGGCTGTCTTCAATAAGTTCGACATAGGCATTGCGATTAACCAACGCAATGGCATGGCGTGCTCCCAGACGCTTGGCCTGCAAACAGGACATGATGTTAGCTTCATCATCGTTGGTGACAGCACAGAATACATCGGTAAACTCAATATTTTCACTCACGAGCAGATCGCGATCGGCAATATCACCTTGTAAAACAGTCCCTTTATGCAATTGAGAGGCTAATTTACTGGCATGGGCCAAATTGCGATCGATCACCTTGATACGGTATTTTTTTTCCAATGCCTGGGCCAGCTTGGTCCCGATGTGTCCACCACCTGCAATCATAATGCGGCGATTGGGATGGGTATAACGTCCCAGGGCGATAAGGAGCTGTTGAATTGCCGGGGGCGAGGCCACGAAAAGAACATCATCATCGGCCATAATTTCACAATCACCCTGTGGGGCAATAGCAATTTTATCGCGAAAAATCGCAACCACTCGCGTTTCAATGGGCTTCAAATGTTGATAAAGCTGCTCAACAGTTTTACCTACCATCACGCCGGCGGACTGGGGTTTAATAGTAACCAGTAAAACCTTTCCTTCAGCAAATTCGAGAACTTGGGTAACACCTGGGTAGTCAATTAAATTTTCAATATGTTCGGTTACCAGTTTTTCTGGGCTAATACATACATCAACAGGCACATGTTCATTGCAAAATAATTGGGGGTAATCGTAATAATAGCGCGAGCGGATGCGGGCAATTTTTGTGGGGGTGCGAAACAAGCTATAGGCAATTTGGCAGCCCATCATATTAATTTCATCGCTATCAGTGACTGCAATTATCATGTCCGCCTGTTCTATACCCGCAGTAATGAGAATATTCGGGTGGGCAGCTGAACCCAGTACTGTTTTGATATCAAGCTTATGCTGTAATTCGCGCAAGCGATCCTCATTAAGATCGACCAGCGTGATATCATTGTCTTCACGCGCCAGATTACGTGCCAGTGTCCCTCCAACCTGTCCAGCCCCTAGAATAACTATACGCATGACATTAATACTCCTTCATAGACGAAGGTTGCAGGGCCTCTTAGATAGATAGGGCCGTTGATATCCGGCCAATCAACAATCAATTCCCCACCAGGCAGCGTAATATGAATTTGAGGTGCAAGCTGGTGATAAAGTCTGCCGATTGCTGCAGCAGCGACGGCACCACTACCACAGGCTTGGGTTTCACCACAGCCACGTTCATAAACGCGTAAACGAATGTGATTGCTGCCAATCAGTTGCATGAAGCCAGCATTGCATTGCTCGGGAAACAAGGAATGCTCACTAATTTCTTTTCCCAGACGGTCTATTGCTATTTCAGCAAGATTGTTTACGACACTGACTGCGTGAGGGTTACCTACACTTAAGGCATGTACTTGCCAGAGTGTACCGTCGTTGAGTGGTAACGAATAGAAAGGGGCTTGGTGTTTTACTTTCAGAGGAATCGCGTCAGGCACAAGATTAGGTTGTCCCATATTAACGGTAACCGTTTGATCGTCATGCAACGCTAGTTGCATTTTGGTCGTACAGGTTGCAACGGTTATTCTTTTTTTAGTGGTTAAACCATAATGAAAAACAAAACGAGCCAGACAACGGGCACCATTACCACATTGCCCCACCTCCTGCCCATCCGCATTAAAAATGCGATAAAAAAAATCAACGCCTGTTTCTTTGCTGGTTTCAACGAGTAAACATTGGTCAAAACCGACTCCTGTATCACGTTTGGCAAGGAGGGCAATTTGTTGCGGAGATAAATCGACTTGCTGGCGAATAGCATCGATCACCATGAAGTCATTCCCTAAACCGTGCATCTTGGTAAATTGAATAGTCATTTAGCGGCTCATTAATTCATTGTGGCAACTAGGATTTCTTTGCTGTTTGCGTATCAGTAGGCAGATAGAGAGGGCCTTTTTGCCCGCAAGCTGATAATACCAAGGATGCCCAAATAATAAGTATAATGGTAAGCAAGCGCATCATGCATAATCTGCAATAATAAATAACAGAGTATAGTGAATTCATAATGAAAGCGCTATTAGGGACGGTTGACATTTCTGCTATCCAGACCGAAAAGCGTCGATTTGCCAGGCCTACGCGGCTCATTGACTCTCCTGTAAACGGTGCTGCGCTGCGCGTAAATCAACGCTTTTAGACTCAATCTGGCGAAATGTTAATCGACCCAGGAGTTTCGAAAGAGGTCTATTGCTATAGGGAAGCGCTTTGGTGATAATTTGAGTTTTTTTGTCGGAGCTATGTTGAACGTTTATGTAAAAGAGCCAACACATCAGGCGAAAGCTTGTATGATTTGGATGCACGGTTTAGGGGCTGATTCCTCTGATATGGCTGGTTTGGTGGAAGAATTGCCGCTTAATGATGTGGCCCTTCGTCATGTTTTTATCGATGCCCCTGTTCGACCCGTTACTATTAATAATGGTATGTCAATGCGTGCCTGGTACGATATTCTTGGCATGGAGCTGACGGATCGCGAAGATCAAAAAGGGATTTTAGCGTCGCAGAATTATATTCGCCAAATTATTGATGCACAGATCAAGGAAGGATTTTCGTCAGATCAAATTATGCTGGCTGGCTTTTCTCAAGGCGGTGCAATGGCTTTATATACAGCCTTGAATCTGGAAACACCAATTGCAGCTGTGGTTGCTCTCTCTGCTTATTTGCCGTTGGCGGCTCAGTGTACTCCCGTTCTTGCCAAAAAGACGCCGATGTTTCTTGCGGGGGGACGGTATGATTCTATTGTTTTACCTGTCTGGACGAAGCAAACAGCGGCTTGGTTAACTACGACAGGGTATGAAAACGTAACACTCCATGAATATCCTATGGATCATGCTATCTGTGCTGAAGAAATTGATGATCTGGCTCGTTGGATAAGAACTCAAGTAAAAGGAGACTTTTGATGACTGTTGTAAAAAAATCCCGTGTGGTTCCTTTTGCATGTGAGCAAATGTATGGCCTGGTTAATAATGTCGAGCAATATGCCGATTTTTTACCTTATTGCTCACAAAGCCTGGTACATCATCGCGATGAGGATGAAGTACAGGCAACCTTAGTTATTTCAGCTGCTGGAATGAGTAAATCATTTACTACTCGTAATCGTTTGCAGGCTAACAAGATGATTGAAATTCGTTTGGTCGATGGGCCCTTTAGCCATCTGGAGGGGTTTTGGCGTTTTGATGAAGTTCCGGAAGGTTGTAAAGTGTCATTTGATTTGGAATTTGAATTTGCCGGCCGTATGTTTTCAATGCTTTTAGGTCCAGTCTTTGAACAAGTTACCGACAAGATGGTAGATGCCTTTTGCGATCGCGCTGAGATGCTTTATGGTAAACGTTGAAATTGTTTATATAGCAGCTGATCAGGCAACCATACAATTAAAACTTGCTTTACCAGTGGGAGCAACCGTTGCGGATGCGCTGAAGGAGTCAGGTATTTTTGAGACCCATCCAGAGGTGCAAACATTGCCGATAGGGATTTTTACCAAACGTGTTGCGATGGAGACGGTATTAAAACCAGGCGATCGCCTTGAAATTTACAGGCATTTAACGTTGGACCCGAAAGAGAAAAGAAGACAACGCGCCAAGGCAAAGGATTAACTTGATATCTGTTAGCCGAATCCAGTGATGCCAGGACCCTGGCATCACTGGATACAGTTATTATGGATGATGCTCAATACGCGATAACACGCCATGAGAAAAATACAAGCTTAAGTTGCGTACATGCATACCATTGCCGCCTTTACGCCAGGTATAGGCGTAGTCCCAGCGCTCATTGTTAAAAGTGGGGCTTAGTAAACTGGTCCCCATGAGAATTGCAACGTCATGTTTACTCATACCTAGTCTTAAACGTTCAATTTTGCTTTGGGGTAATAAATTACCTTGTTGCACAATCCGTCTGGAAAAATCATAGTCCACACAGTGGGTGAGTGTTAAGGTCAACGCGATACTAATGAGAATGGTTCTAATTCGCATTTTTTTTGCCTGTCGTGAAAAATTTCGCCATAATAGCATGCCATCAATAGAAAGACACCTGGATCAAAGGTGTTGAATATCACGCAGAGGAGTGCTTGTGGAAGAGAGCCAGCAATTAAAAGACGCCGGATTAAAGATCACGATGCCCCGCTTGAAAGTATTACAGATTTTAGAGCAATCACGAGATCATCATTTAAGTGCAGAGAGCGTATACAAAGCGTTACTGGATATGGGGGAGGATGTTGGTTTGGCAACGGTTTACCGTGTGCTCACGCAGTTTGAAGCAGCTGGTTTAGTTGCCCGTCATAATTTTGAAGGTGGTCATTCGGTATTTGAACTCAGCCAGGGGGAACATCATGACCATCTGGTCTGTGTAAAATGCGGCAGGGTAGAAGAATTTATTGATGAAATTATCGAGCAACGGCAACGTATGATTGCAGAGGAAGCCAATTTTAAAATGACTGACCATGCTTTGAATATTTATGGTCTGTGCCCAGCTTGTCAGATTCGTTAAGTAGTGTGTTCAGTAAAGACTTAATGTTTATACTTTAAGCTTTTCTTAATCTTTGTATGCTATGCTGGATCGCTGATCAATAAATCAAACGGTATCAAAATTATGATTATTGGAACATTCTGGTCTCAAAAAGACAATAAATGGGTGCGTTTTGTAGAGGAAGATGGCCTGGTACGCGCTGAAAGTGCTTCTGCTCGCGAAGATAATCCTTCCCTGGCAGGAGAATGGAGTCCAGAGGGCGAGGGTATTTGGTCTGTTAATTATAGTCTGGGAGAAGAAGCCCCCCTTAGAAACGAATTTTACCGCGTACAAGATGGTATTCTTTACCATGACACGGGTATAACGAGGTATGGAGTTAAAATAATAGAACACTACCTTCCTTCCGGATGGGGACGATACCCTGAAAGCATGAAGGCAAAATATAATCCCTTTTCAAATGTTCAAGGAGAAGCGGTCGAATTATTAGCTTATGAGCAACTGCCTTTAACGGTTGAAATACAGGAAGAAAGACGGGAAGAAGAGGAGCGGCTTGCTGAAGAGGCTCGGGAGCTAGAGCGTAAGCAGTGGGATGGGATAATAAAAAGTGATTTTTTTAGTCGATTTGTTGATAGTGTAGAGAGTGCATTTACACCAGAGCAAAATGCTTATCTATACCACGAACTTTCCAAGGAGTTACTGTCTTTCCCAATCCGTCATCATGAAACTCCCGCTGATTTTGTAGGGCTATGGTCTTGGGCGTTAGAGGATAGGGAAAGTGATATATACAGGGCAGTAATTAAAGTCGCCTCCACGACTTTTTTGGATGAAGATTTTAATCTTAATCCGGAGAAGGATGAGGAAACGCGTAGATGGTTATTTGAGCATAAAAAAGCGTTTTGTTTGGCCGTCATTAACGCTGGTGTTGGATTCGTATGCGATACTTTTAGTCTGTCTAACCCATTGGAGCAACAACTAGCGGCATTACAGGTGCCTTTGAATGTAGAGGCTCCTGTTTTGGATACACGAATAAAGGTCAATATTGGTCAAGCTATTTATCAGTTTTTCTCTGGTTGGTTAGCTACTATTGCTCAATTCATCCCCACTATTTTTAGCTGGTCAAAGCCGGCTATGAGAGAGGATGTAGCGAGAGAGGATGTAGCGAGAGAGGATGGACCCGAGCAGCATGAGCAGGCTGTCGTTATCGCTCGTAGTATGCAGGAAGGACCTAACTTGGGAGCAGCCTCTTCTCAGGAAAGCTGGTTATCACGCAAAAAGGCAGGTGAGCTAGTTCAGAGTTCAATGAGTTATGTTAGCTCTTTGGGCTCCTTGTTTTGGTCAACTCCTCGACCCACTGATAATGCTCAGAGACATGCACCTCAGCCAGATGGGGAAGAGTCGCAATTCGAGCAGCGCCTCTCATAAGTTGGGAAAGGTGGATAAAAGAGGTTTTACAATTAGAATAGCGCGGAAACCAATTGAATCCTTTGCAAAAATCTGAGTTATAATTAATGCATTATATGTCAACAAGGACGTTGCTATGTACGATGATTTACGTAATCCTTATCATGAGGAAGGATTTCCTGCCTTGCAATTAGGTGGTATTCTTCTTAATGAAGAATTACTTGCTGATTCCCCAGTCAATTTGGTGCTTAAATCCTTAAATCGCCATGGTCTAATTGCTGGTGCAACCGGTAGTGGTAAAACCAAGACCATCCAAGTACTTAGTGAGCAACTTTCCTTACAAGGTGTTCCTAGTTTAGTTATGGATATCAAGGGAGATGTCTCGGGCTTGGCTATGCCAGGGGAGGCTTCTGAGTTTTTATTATCACGCAGCAAATCGTTAAATCTTAGTTATGTTCCACGTGCCTTTCCGGTTGAAATGCTCACTTTAAATGAGTCAACCCAGGAAGGCGTTCCTTTACGCTCAACCATTAGTGATTTTGGTGCAGTCCTGTTTTCCCGCATGCTTGATGTGAATGAAACACAAGCAGGCGTTATCACTGTTCTTTTTGAATATGCAAAAGATAATAAGTTACCCTTGATTGAACTGGCTGATTTTAAAGCGTTGTTACAATTTGCCCAAAGCGATGCCGGTAGCGCAAAAATTGAGGCTTCTTTTGGTTCTGTAGCTACTTCATCAGTGGGGACTATTGTTCGTAAAATTATTGAGCTTGAGGCTCAGGGCGGTGACAAATTTTTTGGCGAGCCAGCATTTAACGTCATGGATTTGGTGCGTACTAATACTCAAGGCCAGGGGATAATTTCAATCTTGCGTTTGTTGGATATGCAAGATAAACCAAAATTATTTTCTACGTTTATGCTGAAGTTATTATCTGATGTTTATCGCGTGATGCCCGAACTCGGTGATCCGCCTAAGCCAAAGCTAATTCTCTTTATTGATGAGGCCCATTTAATTTTCAGTAATGCCAGTAAAGCCTTATTAAGTTTATTGGATACCATGGTTAAATTAATTCGCTCCAAGGGGGTTGGTTTAATTTTTTGTACGCAAACACCCAATGATATTCCCGATGCGGTATTGAGCCAGCTTGGTTTAAAAATACAACATGCCTTACGTGCTTTCACTGCGAAAGATCGCAAGGCGATGAAACTGGTGGCACAAAACTTCCCACCTTCTACGTATTACAATACAGAGCAATTATTGACTGCTTTAGGAATTGGTGAAGCGTTGGTCAGCGGTTTGAATGCCAAAGGAGAGCCGACACCACTTGTTGAATGTTTGATCCGTGCTCCGGAATCACGCATGGGGGTGCTCAACCCGCAGGAGTTAGCTGCTGTTGTGGCGCAATCAACGTTAATCGCTCGCTATGGACAGCGCATAGAACGCGAATCGGCTAAAGAGATACTGGCCAAGCAAGTGGCGAGTGCAACGCAAACAAATACTACCGAGACCACAACCAAGAGAGGCACGGCAGACCCTCAGGAGCCTGGCATGATAGAGCAGATAAGTAAAAATACCTTATTTCGTCAGGTGGTACGGCAAATTATGCGTGATCTAATGCGTTCTTTATTGACTGCTTTAGGCATAAAACGACGTTAGATCGGTGTGAAGAAGAGGCCCTACATCTTTCAGGGCCTGAACGCTCATGTCAGACGCGATTAACTTAATGGTATACCGCGCGAGGTAGTTTTTTGGCCTGGATTATCCAGGATTCAACTTGCGATAAACTTGGCAGCTGGCGCACCAGTCTATTATGTTCATTGGTTGCCTGGAGTGCTTGATGCAAATTGTCCGGGCGACGTTGTGCCAATTCCAGGACTGAATCCACTCCACTGCGTTCTAATAATTCACTATATTCCTCACTGATACCTTTAATGCGTGCCAGATCAGCTTGATTGGTCCATTTCAGGATTAGCTTAGGACTGATACCTGTTTTTTCCGCAATGGTTTGTCGGCCATTGCGATGACCACAAACGTCTAACAATTGAGTTTGGTTTTCAATGCCGGCCGTTTGCAGAAGCGCAGCATATTGTTCGCCAATTCCTTCAATCTCAATTAATTTATGCATGATCACTCCATGATTTGGTGAGTACTCTACTACAAGTATATACCAGCATGAAAATGAGTTAGGAGAACAGCCCGATGTGGCTGCTCCTTAAAAAAAATAAGCTAAGCGTCCAACAACCGAATATAAAAAAGGAAAAAAGGTATTTACAGGGTTTAACTGCGACTCCCCATATCCAGCGGTATAATTTCCAGCGATTTCAGCCATGAGGTGTTCCCCCAAGGGGGTATTTAATCCGACACTGAATGTTGGGCTCAGACGCCAGTCTTCCACCAGTAAATCATCTCGATGTACGCCTGCAACCCCGGCACTGGAAAAAAGTCTAAGGGAAGTATTGTAGATAGGCAGCATAATTTTGCCGGTTAAACTGATTGTTTCCGTTTTAGTAGAAAAGGTTGTCGATTCATTATTCTCAAAGCTGAATAAGCTCGCAGCATCAAATGAGATTTCCGCTTTAGGGTAATGCATATAACTAAATTCGATGGCGAAAGAGCGGGAAAATTCATGTCCAACAAAAGCCCCCCAACCTGCACCGCCTTCTCTGGTATGAATTGGAGTGGAAACATTTAGGGCTAAGTTTTGATTTTCTTGGGAGGGTACTAAGCCGTGCCAAGTCGTTGAAGCATAACCCCCAAGTGCGCCAATATAAAAACGAGGATGAAAGGGAAGCCCTTCTTCACCAGCATGGCTATTCATTGAATACAAATACAAGGGTAACATACTGGCTAGTAACAAATTTCTGACAATCACAATAAACACTCTCTCTCTTATCTCCTCATTTCTTTCCTAAGAAAGGAGGAGATAACTTAGCTAACAAAATTATTGGCAGGCCTTACTGCAAATCCGGCCTGGAGAATTAACTCTACCAAACAGATAGCAATTCCAGTTATCCATACAATCCTGAGGGGTCGTATACTTCTGGCGGTCACAAGCTGTTTGAAGAGAACCATATATAATTAACAATCGTGCGTATAGCTTTCTCACATCTTGACACATTCCAGATGGAAGTCCCGAGGATGTGCAGTAACAGGCAGCTACGGATTTAAACGATGAGCAAAAGTTCGCATCGTTTGTAGGTAAAGCTCTATCACATGCCACTGCAGTTTGAACAAACAGATAGGCAGTGATGATAATAAAAAACTTTCTTATCATCCTTGCTCCTTGATAATTTAATGATTTTCCTCAAGACTTTATCAGAATTCAGCTTAAGCACAAAACATTGATTGATCTTTTGGATAATATTGTTTGGTATCCTCTTTCATAATTCGCAGGATTTCTTTGGCAAGCCTCTCACGAAAATCGGTAGTCAAATTGGCTGAAATAGCCATATGGGGTCTGTTATCGGCCATACGCAGAAAGCAAATATCGAGAAAATTGTCTACTTCCAATAAATCATATTGATAATTGTTTACATTTTGTGTTTTTAATCCAAATAACGAGGTACTCTCCCTTTCTGAGATTAAAAAATCACTATGCATATTGATATTGATGAGAAAATTATTACCTTTAAAAGAACTTAAACGGCCACAGCAGTTGAGAATTTTTCGGTTTAATTGAAGGGTAGGGAATAAACAACTATATAACCAGGTTAATAGTTTGACACCATATTCTTTAATTTTTTTAGGTTCTCGAAAGGTGCCTATACTGGCGAGCTTTACCAAATTAGAACATTTTTGATAAGGGCTGGTAGTCATGATCGATTCATGAACCTGTTTGCAGACCGAGTTTAAGGTAGATTGTTTGTTAATCTGCGCCTTAATTAGCTCCAGCTCCAAGAAGCAACCGATGGTCTTGTCATATTTATGATCATCGCGAGTAGATTTAACTTTAGTAATACAGATGGAAGAATGTGCATTGAGCTTATAGCCACAACAATTACGCAGCGCTAACAAAAGTACACTACTCAAACCATCGTTAAGGCTTATATGGTTATGAGCACAGAATAGTCGCAGATTTTGCAGTGCCTCCTGAGAGATTTCTGTGTAGGTTGAATAAGGAGTTTTTCTTTTCTTCATATTGGCTACAACATATTCCGCGGGAAAGGTAAATAAAGAAGCATCCTCCAAATAGTCCTCCCAGAACATTAAGTCGCGATTAAAATAAGTTTGAATATAGGCTTGTTCTTTGAATATATATTCTCGATAACGGGTGTCTCTGTCCAAAGAGGGCGACTGAGCAGATAAGTAAAAATTGGATAAGTCAGCGAGCAAGATTGCAGGTGAAACATGATCAGAAATAATATGAGGCATACAAAGTTGGATTTCTGTATTTCTGCCCTTTAAATAAAATAAACGAACCATTATCAGCGGTTGATTTTTAGGCCAAGGATAGAGTGCCCTTAACTCATTGAAGGAAGTCTCTAAAACAATCTCGCTTTCTTTCTCAGACAGCGAGGCGAGATTTTTTACTGCGATCTCAGGAGGACGATTTTTCTGGAGAGACTGGACAGGCCGAAAAGAGAATACTCGGTAGCATAGGGTTTCATGTTTTCTAATAATCAAAGCCAAGGCAGCATTTAGTTTTTCCAAATCCAACATCCCTTGCACACGTTCTCGCGCGCAGACATTTAATTTTTTGGCCTTCGATTCAAAGGTATTTGATAGCCATAAAGTGAATTGGAAATCACTCAATGGCAACTGACTTTTATCTTTATAAGTCTCTGTATTAATATCTGTTTGCTGCCTTACTTCCTGTAATTGATCGAGCAAGCTGGCCACCGCTGCGATGGTTGGCTTCTGATAAAAATTTTGTAAACTGATTTCTTTTCCTAGAGCGTGATTGATGGTTGTAATAATTCTTGCTGCCGACAAAGAGTGTCCTCCCAAATCAAAAAAATCATCATGAATACCAATTGGTTTTATACCTAGTTCCTCCGACCAAATTTCAGCAATTATTTTCTCCAGAGGTGTCTGTGGTGCCACCTGTCCTATGGTTGGAGTGAAGGAGGGAGCAGGCAAGGCGAAGGTGTCTAGCTTGTCATTGGCATTGAGTGGAAAGGATTCCATGCTGACAAAACAAGAGGGAATCATGAAGTCAGGCAAGTACAGCTTTAAATATTGCCGCAGTTCATTGTCACTTACAGCCTGATTTTTATCTTTCAAAATGTAATAAGCGACTAATATTTTCTCCTTGCGATAGCCATCGGCAGTAATGACTACGGCGGATTTGAGCTGGTGATGAGCCGCTAAACAGTGTTCAATCTCGGCTGGTTCTACGCGAAAGCCTCGTATCTTTATCTGATGATCGATCCTTCCGATGCACTCCAGTTCCCCCTTCGGTAGGCGGCGGCATAAATCGCCGGTTTTGTACAAGCGGGCATTGGGGGCATTGTTGAAAGGGTCTTTAATAAAGTATCGCTCTGTTAATGTCTTATTGTTTAAATATCCACGGGCTAGACAACAACCGCCCAGATAAAGTTCACCGGTCTCTCCCTCAGCAACAGGTAGGCCAGTTTCATCAAGGAGATAAGATTGGCAATTAGGAACCAACATACCAATAGGTACATTTGCTCCCAGCCTGGAAATATTTTTAGAATCAATTTGATATAGACAAACAGCCACACTGGTTTCCGTAGGACCATATTCATTAAACAAACGATGTTTGGGATAAAAACTCAACCAGGCTGCACAATCACTAGCGGCTAAACTTTCTCCTGCCAACATGATTTTTTGCAGATGATGAAGAGGCCAGCATTTCATTTTTAGCTGATGTAACAATACTCTAAAATAACTGGGCGTTAATTTAATGAAATTGACTTGACTGGTGACAAGATAATTCAGATACAGGCCAGGATCTTTTTTAACTTTATCTTCACAAATCACAACCGTTAAGCCAATTGTTAAGGGGACAAGCGAGGTTGTTAGCGCAAAATCAAACGAAGGATTGGAAGAAAAATCAACCAATTGTTGTGTGTTTAACGAGCAAAAATCAGCAAACCACTCCGCGTAATTGACAACCCCCTCATGCTCGATGAGTACCCCTTTAGGCTTACCAGTTGAACCAGACGTATAAATTATATAAGCCAGGTGATGAGGGGACGTTACTGATTGAGGATTATCTGGTGATTGCTTGCGAAATTCTTCCTCTTCATTAAAAACAAGGGTTTTTCCCTGGTATCGAGACAATTTTCTTTTCCATTCACTCGTCGTAATGAGAATGGACGTTGATCCTTCATGTAAAATGAGTAATAACCGCTCTTCCGGAGATGACGGATCTAAAGGAATATAGGCTCCCCCTGCCTTTAGAATTGCCATAATCGCAATAAGAAAATCGATGGAGCGATTCATGCAGAGGGCAACTTGCGTTTCTGCGGTCACGCCCAATGTCCGCAAATAATGGGCTAGCTGATTTGCCCTCTGATTTAATTGCGCGTAACTAATGGACTGTCTTCCAAAAATAGCTGCAATTTTTTGTGGTCTTTGTTTAACTTGTAGCTCAAACATTTCATGCAGGGTATTGGCTGTTTTCCTTTTCAATTTTTCTTCCTTCCTATCAAAGTAACCTAGACTCCACTTTCTATTATTATAGTTTTGGCAAAATCCTATCTAGCCATCTAGGCAGGTACCAATTCCATTCTTTAAGCAATACCATCGTGGAGGGAACGAGGAGCGTCCGAATTAAAAAAGCATCCACAAAAATCGCCACTGCGATGCCAAGCCCAAAGGCTTTCACCATTAATACATCGGCAACTAAAAATGAACCGCAAATGAAGATAACGATCAGTGCGGCACTGGTAATAATGCGACTGCTCCGCTCAATGCCCGAAATAATACTTTTATTGTTATGATGACCATTTTTTTCATAAGCCTCTTTTATTCGCGATAAGAGAAAAACCTCATAGTCCATCGAGAACCCAAAGAGGGCGCAAAAGATGATGACTAAAAGACTGATATCCAACATTCCCTGTGGTTCAAAATTAAGGTATTTCGCTAAATAACCATCCTGAAATACGAGTACAAGCGCACCATAGCAGGCACTAAGACTTAATAAATTCATGAGAATGGCTTTAATAGGGATAAATAAAGAACGCAATAGCAGAAGTAAAATGAGATAAGTGAAAACCATAATCCATAACAAAGCCCAAGGTAAAATCTGGGAAATACGGTTTAAAACATCCACGTTGATGGCCGGTGTCCCAGTAATTTCCATAGTCAGTCCAGAAGACACTTGGGTGTTTCTTAGAGTCTTAACCAGTTGTATGGTTTGAGCGTCATTGCTCTGATAATTGCTACTCACATTTAATACAGCAAAAGAATAGCCTGTCGTTGTTGCTAATAATTTTTTTATATTAGCAGCCAAAAACTTCTTAGGCGTGGAATAGAGGTTGATATATTGTTTCTTGGTTAATTTCCCATCAGAGGAGACGACGCCGCTAATCTCGTCAATAGAGGGATGGTCTTTTAGTTTTTGTACTAAAGTATAGATTTTGGAAAGACTATCTTGCGACAAAATATAATGATGGGGAGATTGAACTAATAACAAAATTGGGGTTAATGATTTGACATCAAATTCTTCTTCGTAGGTATTAAAAAACTGTCGGCTCTCGGACTCTTTGGGAGTAATGCGATAATCTGATACGCCAAATTTGGCCGACAAGAATGGATAACCAAGCAGGAGCAATAAAATAAGAATCGGGAAAAAAAAGTATAAAGGATGAGCAACAACTTTTTCTGCCAGCCAACGCCAGGCAGGTGAGCTATGCTCCTTCTTTCTTCCGGGCAGATGGATCGAAAAAAGATTAATTTTGTTTTTGAGAACAGCAAGAAAAGCTGGGAGTACGATGACCGCAGTAATTACTGCAACCACCACGGCAACGATCCCGCCAACAGCCATAGAAAATAAAATATTAATAGGGAAAAGAAATAAAGCACTGATACTGATAAGAACGGCTAGGCCACTGAAAAAAATAGCTTTTCCCGCTGTTTCTGCAGTAATGGCAATGGCTTCGCTTACATCGATGCCATTATGTAATTCTTCGCGAAAGCGACTGATGATAAATAGAGAATAATCCAGACTCAGGCAGAGACCTAACAATAAAGCAATATTCAAGGTATACACCGAGAGAGTCCAGGATTCTCCTAAAATATAAAGGGCGGTAAGGATTATGAGCGCGCATCCGCCTCCCAAAAGAATAGGCAGCAAAGCGGCAGTCAGGGAGCCAAAAACGACTAACAAGGTAATAATTGCCACCGGTGTTGCGATAAAATCGGCCTTATAGAGATCATGCTGAGTCTCTTTATTGATCTCTCTAACAAAAATAGCCTGCCCGCCCATTTCAATAGTCATATTGGATGGTTTTTTTATTGCAGCTGTAAATTTGGCTAGCGTGTTCGCATTAAGAGGTTCCTGGCTTTTAACAATGACGACGACATAGGCAGAATGCTTATCCTTGGAAATTTGATGTTTGTTGTCTGAGGGGAGGAAAATGTCATGTTTAATAGGGAAATTTTCCAAACCCGAAAGAGATTGATTGATTTTCTTATTAAATAGGGATTGGTCAGCCCGAAGAGTTTTACTCTGATAGATAATCAGAAATTTATTAGCGCTATCGTAACCCAGCTTCTTATCGATATATTCCTGGGTCTTGGCACTTTGTGAATTCTCATCTTTAAAACCGGTTGTTTTAAAAGGAGCAACAATGTGGATGAGCAGAGGAACACAGGCCAGGATTATAATCACCCATAGGATGATGAGATACCAGCGCAGCGGGTAGATTTTACTCCCTAACTTGTAAAATAAGTGTTTTTTCATCATCCTTTAAGCGCCCCACTCAGCACTTGGTTTAAAATGGTCTAATTCAACTGTAGCCATAGACTTTTTTGTAATAAATTGCGTTGGGTTATCCAGAAATCTCTCTTTATAGCGAGGGGTTTGGGGATGTTGTGTTTGACAGTTTTTCCCTAACTCCATGTTTTTATTCCATTAGTGTAGAGACATATAAATTTAGTGTAGTTAAATGGTGCGGTTTGTCAAAATTAAACTCATTTTTAGCGATAGGCTTAAGCGGTTGAATGAAGTTGCTTGCCAAATTTTCTTTGCTGATTAAAATTTGCCTTTTTTGAATCACGAATAAATGGCTATGGAAAAGACAGAAGAAAAGCACTGGTCCAAAATAGAATATTTACATCAGCATGTTAAAAATCCCAATATCCATATCAAAGGAACGCATAGCTACTACAGTGATGCATGGACGGGGAGTTTTGAGGAAACCGTAGTCCGATATCTTTATGGAGATGAATACAGTCTAAAAAATTGGCAGCCGCAATGGCCAATTGATCAACTTTATGTTGGTAATTATGTTTGTATTGCTGCCGAGGTCATTATTATGTTGGGCGGAAATCATAATCACCGTACAGATTGGTTTTGTCTTTATCCTTTTGCAGACAGGTATGTTGATGCCTATGAAGGGAAGGGAGATACAGTGATTAAGGATGGTGTTTGGCTCGGAATGCGTTCAATAATTATGCCGGGTGTCACTATTGGAGAAGGGGCGATAATAGCTGCAAATACCATTGTGACCAGGGATATTGAGCCTTATAGCATCGTGGCCGGAAGTCCTGGCAAAATAATAAAAAAGCGCTTCGCGCAAGACATCATTGAACGAATCCTAAAGTTGGACATTTATTCTTGGCACGAGGATAAATTTAATGTCTTAAAAAACCATATTTGTAGCAATGACATAGCAGCATTGGAGCAAGCGAGCAGGGAGTATGATGCTACTCAAGTCGCTATTTAATTAAAAACGATTAGAGCAGCAACCAGGATTAGTATAGAGGCTTCTACTCTGCTGTCTGATTGGAATCGAGAATTTATACAATTGCAAATTAGCCTTATTAGCGGGGGCGCATGGGCTCTTTTGGGCAAATTTTGCTCTCTACGCATATAATTAAATTATTCATGACGTGAGATATTATGATGCCTGGAGAAGAGCCTGCAATTATAGATGATGATCCCTTCGCCTATTCCTATGCAAAATATGAGCCCGTATTATCACCACAAAATGTTGTGAATATTGGTCCTGAAGATGGAAATGGTGTTTTTACTTCTGGCATGACGGACTGCGTCGCTTTGTGCTTTCGGATCAAAGATCAGGCTGGGGATATCGTTCGCCTCTCAATGATTCATTTGCCAGGAGGAATTAATGCCGCTCAATTAGAGAGTGATGAAGGAAAAGAAGTCATCCAACAAATGTTAAAACATGCCCCCGAAGGCGCGCAAGTGGAAGTAGTGATTGCCTGGAATAAACAACACTATGATGAGCAACGTGACTATGCGTGGGAATCACGAGGCGGTACCCTGCTTGATAGGCCTTTATTTGATGCCCTGCAAAGCCAGATAGATGATGATGAAAAAAATATTATGCTTACAGACATGACCACTTTTTCTGGTGCACGGCATAATTTAGATGAAAGTGCTTTTAGTTTTTCCCTTAATTTCAATGGAGAGGAAGGGGAATTTAAAAATTGCCATGGCACAAGAGCGTTAGCACCGGATGTTCATGTAAAGTATGATGCGCCGCCTACAAATGGAAGCCGAGCAGTTTACCTGCTTAATTGGGCAATGGGGTTAGGAGACAAAAAAAGATGGGACGAAATTCAAAGCGATATACGAGATTCTACCGATCCAACTTTTGATAAAGCAAAGAAAATGGAATTTGAATTTCCTTTGCAAGATCATGTTCGTCTAAAAGAAATGATGCTCAAGGCTCGAGCAACCAATAACGCCACTCTATGGAGGCAGATAAAAGATGCACTCGTTGATGATATAAAAAATAGCGCCAATAAAGAAGATACAGTTGCTGCACACAAGGAACTATTACAACTGCATTTTAAAAAAGATGATAAAGGTCAATACAATGGCAGTATCTTTTGTCGACTGTTTCAAAATGGTGAATCGACTCACTGGCGTCAAGTCAAACAGTGGGATAGGCCTAATACTCAGCAAATTTCAAGCTCAACAGCAACAACAAAAAACTACAAACAGGATTTAAGGGAGACTCAACAACTACTTGCTGCTGATGACGAGGTTGATAAAACAGAACAACACGTCTCAAAAAAATCTTAGCATTTCATTTTTATTACCTCATTATTATGATCATACTTGGTTTGCCCCCTATTATTAAATCAATTGCTATCATTTTTAATGAGTAGTATCAGTATTCGTACTGGGTGGGTTATATGGGTTAGTCTTACTGCCAGGGGTTAACTGAGGATTCGGAATTGTAGTGCCGGGCAGTGGGTTAACGATGCCCGGCGTAGTGGGCATGTTCCCTCTTTGATGGCTTATTCCGGTTTTGGGGGCATTATTCTTTGTAGCATTCGATCCTGAATTATTGGTGGTATTTGCGTAGGTTGCACTCCCTAAAGAAAACGAGGTCAACAAGATTAGAAGAGTCCGTTTCATTACTTTCTCCTCAAGGTGGTGTAACTAAATTATAGTACTTTGCTATGAAAGCTTTAATCGCATTGCCTCATTAAAAACGAGAGTTAAAAGTTCTTGGTGTAAGATTGTTAAATCCAGGATTATTATGAGGCCCAAAATTACTCTGCGGCCCGAAGTTATTTAATCCAGGATTATTATGAGGCCCAAAATTACTCTGCGGCCCGAAGTTATTTAATCCAGGATTATTATGAGGCCCAAAATTACTCTGCGGCCCGAAGTTATTTAATCCAGGATTATTATGAGGCCCAAAATTACTCTGCGGCCCGAAGTTATTCAGTCCAGGATTATTATGAGGTCCAAAATTACTCTGCGGCCCGAAGTTATTTAATCCAGGATTATTATGAGGTCCAAAATTACTCTGCGGCCCGAACTTATTTAATCCAGGGTTAATAGTCGCGTTAGCATAGGTTGTAATTAAAGAAAGCAAGGTAAAAAGCAGTCCCAGAGTCCTTTTCATAAATTTCTCCTTAACGTATTGCACTAATTATAGTACTCGTTCGCATAGAGCTATTAAAAATGCCTCCTGTAAAAGTACTTGAAGGAGGGCTAATTCGCTGAGAGGTAGGCTTGCTTCTGAGACTTAAAAGCCCTAGATTAAAGACTATGAAACCACTGTTGGAAGAAATCATTGGTACATCTTGTTCTCTCCAATAACAATATTCGTTCCAAATGTCGTAGCATTATTTTTAATACCGATACCAGCCTATTCCTGCTTGAAGATAATCAGCAACTTAAAAAACAGGCGTTAATCAATATTGGGTTTGAACATCCATTGCTTGTTCAGCCTGAAATCCTGCCATTGAATGGTATTTATCATTATCAGTATGAAGATATAGAGGGCTTATTTGAATCAACTAGGTATGTTTATTCCGTTCTATTACAAGCGAGTGAGCCATCGAATTGCCGATTTAATATTCATCCCTCAGCAAAGTTCATTGACTCAAATACGAAAGGACAAATTTATTGTTCCATGAAGGGTAATCAACCCGCCAACGAAGCAATCAATATGGAAGAATTTGAAGGTTTGATTAGTGAACTAAGTGGTTATAATTTCAAATTTATAAATCATATTTTGATAAAGGATAGTTTTAATACAAAGGATCTCCCGAATTCGATTGATGGGGATTTACTTTTTGAAACAAAAACAGAGCTTGTTAATTTATTAAAGCAGCCCTGTGATTTGGACAGATTTGAATTACGTTACATTGATCCGGTTGTGAGGTTTGGTCTCTTCACTAGAGCTTTCATCCGCAAGGATGAAATTCTATTTCCTTATAGTGGTGAAAAAAGAATTTTTGATTCCAAACGTAAAGGTTATGCATTTGAATGTCATGCCGATTGCTTGAACATGCATATGGATGCTTCCAGGTATGGAAATATTTCGCGCTTTGTAAATCATGCGCCAGAATCAAAGAATGGCTCTGATTCCCGGTTACTTGATGCGAATTTAAAAACAATTAGTCACCATTTGAACGGAATAGAGGTTATATTTTTTAAAGCAAGCAGAGATATTTTAATAGGGGAGCAACTACTTGCTAATTATGGAGAAAATTCATTTAAAAGCAGCCCGATGGCTCGCTTCACAAGCAAGGGAAAGGTTATCTATAAAAATAGGCTTGGATTTTGGAAAAAATCACAAAATAAAATTGCTCATATAAAAATAATGGCTAATCATGGCTTGAAAAAGGCACAACGCTATCTCTTGCTAAGACTATTTTTAATAAGCATTGTATTATTGATTATGGTGAGCAGCGTGTAAGAATCCATACGGCGTGTGTTTATTTGCTTGCAGTCATTCCAAATAGGCATCTCACCTTCCCAAAAATTCCTTTTTAAAGCGTCTATTTTCTATGTTCGAATAATAGCCATTAGGTTGATTATCAATTCAGATAAGAATTAATTGGGGTATTTATGAGAGAAAAGCAAGAAAGCAAACTAGCCTTGGCGGAAAGGAAAATAATCATTGCTGGAAGGATGGGTGAAAATGATGCCCGTAGAGGCAAGCCTAGAAAAGATTTCTCTGTGACGAATAAATCTCAGGAGTATGTTAGCAGCTACAATGTGGGCTATGACAAGATTGCCTTACAACGGATACAGACAAAGAAAAGGCAAATGCCTTCCAGCTCCCTACCAGTTAATCCGAAGCGAACTAAAATCGATGCGGTTTCAGTCAGTACTCGTGCTACGAGAAGAGGGGGCACGCAGGGAGATGAAGAAGAGGTTAGGCATAACTTCCCATCATCCTCCAACCATACTGGTGACCTGGGCCAGAGTATTAGAAACATGTCATCACATCAGAGAATTACTATTACAGGGCGTACCATTACTGTGGATGCTTTTCTTAAGCGTCATTACATTTTTCAGGATACAAAAGAAAAAGTGAGTCGCCGTGCATTATATCATGCGGTATTGTTTGAAGATGGAACAATCACTGTCAAAGGAAGGCTAATTAAATGGAATACCCGGATAAAATCTGCGGATATCTCTCAATTAATAAAAATAGGAGAAGAAAGTCCTATTACAAGAGGCGGTTTTCTGAAGCGAACTTATGTGTTTAAAGACACCGGAGAAGTGGTAGGTAAAAAAGCCAAGAAAGCAGCGAAAATTCATAAAGATGGGACAGTTACTGTCAATGGGAAGCTAATTGAGTGGAGGAAAAAGTCCAGCATTAGGGACATGAGTATTGGCGAAGAAGTGACAGATGAAATTCAGGGCGATGTAAGAAGCGATGGCAGTGAGAAAGAAATTGGAATTAAGGAAGAAAATTTTTCTTTCTCCTCAGGGGATTATGAAATCCCAGCGGGTCTTAAATTTGATGAGCTGTGGACAATGCTGATACCGGGCGATATAGAGCAGGGGGTTAACCCAGGAACACAAGGAAATGATAATGGAAAAAACGCCGCTTTATCTTCAGCGTTGAGTGATGTGGCTGGTAGTCCAGGATTTGAAGAATTTAAGAAACAGTTTGTGGCTGATACTCCAAGTGTAAATCCCGAATGTAGAGGGCAGTCACTGGGAGCAACCCCTTTCGAGCGTGGAGAAGCTGGGGCTGAGGGACTAAGCGAATTAAGCCCCCAGGCTCGACAATCTTATTCTCCCCAATTTTTCTCGGGTCGAGGGAAATCGGAGCGAGTTGCTACGCCTCGACAAGTTTCCGAGACTAGCATGAGAGTCGAGGGGGGGAAAGAACCCGATCGAGACAGAGCTGGGCCTCATTGGCAGCCTGCTTATTTTACACAACAGTTCGTCAAAGAGGAAAAGGAAGACGAAGTGAATAAGTGCATTTTATGTTAGATTTCTGCAACAAGAACTGGGCGACGATCGCGCGCAAGGAGGCGTGCCCGTAAGTATCCGCGCTAAGCGGAAGCTGCGGGTTTTATTCAGTACAATAATTATCGATGGTTGGAGCATGTACCTGGATGTTGAACTTCTGGCATACTGTATTACATACTTCAGTCCTAAATCGATTAACTGCTAATTGCTATGAATAACCTAAAGAAAATCGCCTGCCCTACCTGCGGTAAAAAAAATACCTGGTGCCCTGAAAACACCTTCAAACCTTTTTGTTCCGAGCGCTGTAAACTGATTGATTTAGGCGAGTGGGCTCGTGAAACCAGAAAAATACCTGGCGACTCTGTTGACCCAACTAGTTCAGACATCAATGGCTCTCACGATGCAAATGAAGATTTTTAAAAAAATCTGAGAGATTAGAAACAGCAATATCAAATGGCTTCCTACCAATTTAAACGTGGGTCATTTCCCTAATATTTTCTTAATCCGCTCAGGATAAAATGCTCGTCGATAACCAGTAATTGTTACTGAGAGCTAATGGGAGCATGATGAATCTAAGTCAGAAACATCTTAATGAGCAAGTCAATAAGTGGCTCACACAAAAAAAGCGTACCCTCCAGATTGATTCTAATGGGGATTGTCTACGAAGAGCACTTATCTGGTTATTGCACGCGCAGCAGCGCGATTTAACCAATTTATATGCAAATTATGAGCATATTTCAGGGTGGGATGGGATTAGTACGACAACTGTATTCGATGATGAAGCCTTTGAATTGTTTTTGGCGTTTAACGATACCATGCAGAGACCAGGCAATCTTGCCTACCACATCCAACCCGATAAGCTTAACCGCCATAAGAAAAAAGAGTTAACTATCCCCAATCTTAAAAGCAAGCGCGTGAAATCGTTAATTTGGGAGTTGGCTGAATTAATAAATTTTTTAGAAAAAGAGGCTCAGCAAGGGGAGATGTTGCTACTCAACTCTGACAGCCATGCCTTTGGACTCATCTATTTGTCAGGTACTTATTTTTTCTACGATCCCAATAATCCTGAAGGCCATGTCCTTTGCAAAGATATTTATGACGTTGTTCAAGAATTAATGTCAAAATTAGATTGTGATACGAAACATATTCCACTTTCTGTCCATACAATCTGTTTCGAACAGCATTTCACCGCCCAGGAAAATACGCCATTCCCTGCTGACTCGAGCACTTTGTCTGCTCGAGTCAGCAAGGAGGGTATGAGTGCTACAATGCTAGCTGCACAAAATAATGATTTGCAAACCCTTCATTTTTTAGCCACGAAAGAAAGACTAGAACAAACTGATTGTGAAGGGATGAATGCATTTTATCTTGCGGCTCAAAATGGACATGAGGAGTGCTTCCGTTATTTATTAAGTTTAGGAGCCAATATTGATTTTGAAGGCCCCGAAAAGAAAACACCACTTTATGTTGCGGCTAAAAATAATCATCTCAATCTATGTGTGCAGCTCATTGCACTTGGGGCTGACATTGATAAACCGGCAGAGGATGGTACATCCCCCTTATATGTTGCTGCGGAAAAGGGCAATGAAAATATTGTTTTTAATTTGATACGAGCTGGTGCAAATGTAAATAACCAGGCTGAGGAAGATGGCAGCTCACCTCTCTATGTAGCGGTACTAAACAGTCACGAAGGCTGTGTGAAAATTCTCTTAGGCAATCCTGATATTAAAGTAAACATTCAATTGTTTGATGATTGCACAACTCCCTTGCACCTCGCGTGTGAGCAGGGGGATATAGCCATCGCTTCTCGCTTACTTGCCCATCCTGATATCGATGTGAACGTTCAAGCTGAGGATCTCTCTACCCCGTTGCATAATGCCTGCGAATCAGGCTCTTTAGAGATAATAATTCAATTAATTGCCAAGGGTGCTGAAATAAATGTTAAAAATCAGGCGGGAATGACACCACTGGCGATTGTTTGTAACCATCGACATGTCGCAGCAGCCCAAGAACTCCTAAAAAGAGGGGCTAACCCTGCGCAAGTTAGTGATAATGATAATGAGTGGTTGCAAATGATTATTAGTGAGTCCAACGAAACCCAAAAAACAGTTTTTTCAGAAGGAGAACGATCGAAATTCTTTTTTCATACTACGCAACCCCCTACTGTGGAAAAGGGGCACAAACGGTTAAAATTAGGTAGCACCCATGAGTAATCAGTCAATTTCGAGTATAACGATACTAACTCATTACCCTAGGCTTTCGGTGGTTCCGCTGGGGGCGTGAACGTTTGTTGAAGGCGCTCAACTTCTTCTTTCACAGGACTCGGATTAGCAAAAAAGCTAAATCGGCTCTTGCTAGCTTCTGTTTTGGGCAGCTCTGCTTCTTGAGGAGAGGCTTCCCTCTTCGAAAATAAGTCTTTTGTAGCAGACTTGAAAAAATCAATGATTCGATTGGCACAATCATCAACGATTTTCCGCCATCCTGTTTGTTGCTCCAATACTGAGTTTGCTCCATCAATGGCAGAATTAAAGGAACTTATAAATTTTTCACGAGCAGACTCTAATTTCTCAGGATAAAACTCAAACTCTGCACACTCTTTCCCACAGGTAACCATGGCTTTTTCTATTGAAGTAATCATCGTTGTCATAGCAGGAATAAGGTCGGGATTTTTCTCGTTCCTTAATTTTTCTTTTAAAGGCAAAAGTAAATTGAGGACAGGAAAGGCGCCAAACTGAGCTAATTCGACAAGGTATTCGTCTTTCTGGAGGTCTTCGGAAGCAAACGGGAGTGCGTCTCCCTGCTGGGCTACAGCGGTAGTCACAACGTATTTATTGTCTTGAAACTCTGGCACATACTGAAGGGCATAGCCATTCTGGCTCACGGCAGCAAG
The DNA here is from genome assembly GCF_900452385.1 of Legionella donaldsonii. Classification (NCBI taxonomy): domain Bacteria; kingdom Pseudomonadati; phylum Pseudomonadota; class Gammaproteobacteria; order Legionellales; family Legionellaceae; genus Legionella; species Legionella donaldsonii. Next base: position 430,011 of record NZ_UGOA01000001.1, read on the forward strand.
AACTATTTCTATCTTGCTTCTTAGCGGTTCTAAAACGAATTTGAGAGCCATTCCATTCTGTGCTAGAGCGGCAAGGACGACGCGTTCATTTTTTCTTAAATCTTCTGATGCATATTGAAGTGCTAGTCCTTGTTGCTTAACAGCAGCAAGCACGATCTCTTCGTCATTTTTGAGGTCTTCGGGAAGACTGTGAAGGATATAGCCATTTTGCGCTAAAGCAGTAAATAGTATTTCTCTATCTGCTTGTATTTCAGGATGTGCATTAAATAGTTCAAAGGCATTTTCAGTTACGGCGGCTAGGACTTCATCTCTGGTAGAATCGATATCGATCATTTTCATAAGCCATATTTGGACTACTTGTATTAATTATATGCTTCGAATATTAATGGAAACTTAAGGCATTTATTGTTAAGGCCTAATGAAAGTGTAATAATTCATTTTGACTAGAGTAAGAGCGGAGTGATCAGGATTTGTTTGTTCTAATATCCATTCAATTGCCTGTTTTTCAGACTTTTTCAAGTAGGCCTCACTAGAGGCACATAACATCGCATCCTTTTATAACATTAAGAGAATTTATTTTTATGCCATCAACAATTGTTCCTATGGGTACTTATACCGTTAAAAAAAAGCGCACAGCTGGGCCTACTGATGAGATTGTGTCACCAGGAGCACAAACCTGTGTGGTCGTTGTTTTGGAGTCTCCGCACGGAGTTGCTGTCGCTCATATTGATACGCCGGTTGTTGCGGCCAAGATAACTTCAGCAATGATAACTGAATTGCAAACAATGGGAGAAGGTGCTATCACAGCGCGTTTATATGGTGGAGATTATGGTAACCCTGTGAGTAGTTCTGCCAGTATATCCAATCCTATTTATGAAGAATTAAACAAGCGACATATTTCCTACTCACATAAAGACTATCATCTTACAAGTGGTTTGTTTTTGGCTGCAGCAACCACGCTATGGGCTTTAAGCTCTCTTGGCCCTGAATCCCCACTAGTGGCTTTGGCATGCATAGGATTGGCCTATAAAGCGACAAGTATATTAAGTGCAGTGTTACCGGAAAATTGGCAGCCAAGGTGTTTAGGCAATAATATTGATGTTTGCGTCAATGTTGCAATAGGAAGAGTGCGGCTTGTAAAAGATAACGAAGAACATAGCCGTGTATTTTTGAGTGAAGCCAGGAACAGACTGATTGGCGGTGATCAATGGAGGCGTATTACAGCAAGAGCAAACCTTAATCCTACTGATCCAGGCAACGAAAAAGGGCTTGCAATGGTGAGAGTATAAGCTTTCGTGTTGAGTCTGCGAAAATTCAAACTTATTTAGTTGGTTAAACTATCGTTTTTGCGTAACATGAGCAGTAAGTGATGACTATCCAAGGAGCAGGCGTGTCGACCGAAACCAATTGTCCATTTCATTACACTGCGGGAGGGGGAACTTCAAGCCGTGATTGGTGGCCAAATCAGCTTAAACTCAATATTTTGCATCAACACCCATCTGTGTCTAATCCAATGGGTGAAGATTATAATTACGCGGAAGAATTCAAAAGTCTCGATCTGGAAGCCGTCAAGCAAGACCTTCAGGGACTGATGACGGACTCACAACCCTGGTGGCCGGCTGATTTTGGCCACTACGGACCTTTTTTTATTCGTATGGCATGGCATAGTGCGGGAACCTATCGTATCGGGGACGGCCGTGGTGGTGCAGGCAGTGGCAGTCAGCGGTTTGCACCACTGAATAGCTGGCCAGACAATGTTAATCTCGATAAAGCACGCAGGTTACTGTGGCCAATCAAGCAAAAATATGGCCGAAAAATTTCCTGGGCTGATCTGATAATTCTTACTGGTAATGTCGCACTGGAATCAATGGGATTCAAAACATTGGGGTTTGGTGGCGGCCGTAAGGATATTTGGGAACCAGATGAAGATATTTATTGGGGGCTTGAGACTACCTGGTTGGGTGATAAACGTTATTCTGGCGACCGTATTCTTCAAAATCCACTCGCTGCTGTTCAAATGGGCCTAATATACGTGAATCCAGAGGGGCCAAATGGTAACCCAGATCCACTTGCTGCCGCGCGGGATATACGTGAGACATTCGCTCGTATGGCGATGAACGATCAGGAAACCGTTGCACTGATTGCGGGCGGCCACAGCTTCGGCAAAACGCATGGTGCAGGTGAAGCAAAATTTGTAGGGCCAGAACCAGAGGGAGCCGGTATTGAAGAGCAAGGCCTTGGTTGGAGCTGCAGCTTTGGAACTGGCAAAGGAGGCGATACCATTAGCAGCGGCCTCGAAGTGACCTGGACTAAAACACCGACACAATGGAGTAACAATTTTTTTGAAAACTTGTTTGGTTATGAGTGGGAACTGACGAAAAGTCCTGCGGGTGCCCATCAATGGGTTGCGAAAGATGGCGCAGGGTCAGGGACTATTCCTGATGCCCATGATCCGAATAAACACCATGCGCCAACGATGCTAACGACTGATCTCGCTTTACGCTTCGATCCTGTTTATGAAAAGATTTCACGGCACTTCTTCGAGAATCCAGAGGAGTTTGCAGAGGCTTTTGCCCGAGCATGGTTCAAATTGACGCACCGAGATATGGGGCCGCGTGCACGTTATCTTGGTACTGATGTTCCAAGTGAAAATTTTATATGGCAGGATCCGATTCCTCCAGTGAATCACAAGCTGATTGATGAAAAAGATATTGTCTCTCTTAAGGGAAAGATTCTTGCTTCCGGTCTAAGTGTTTCGGAACTGGTCGCAACAGCTTGGGCATCCGCATCCACATTTCGAGGTTCTGACAAGCGCGGGGGCGCTAATGGAGCTCGTATTCGTCTTGCGCCGCAAAAAGATTGGGAAGTTAATCAGCCTGCGCAGCTTGCGAAAGTACTCACAATCCTGGAGAGTATTCAGTCAGAATTCAACAGCGCTCAGTCGGGTGGGAAAAAAGTGTCACTCGCTGACATCATCGTTCTTGGTGGTTGTGCTGGTGTCGAGCAAGCGGCAAAAAGAGCAGGCCATGAGGTGACGGTTCCCTTTTCACCAGGTCGTATGGATGCATCACAGGAACAAACGGATGTAGAGTCTTTTGTTGCCATGGAACCAGTCGCAGACGGCTTCCGCAACTATCAAAAGACACGATTTACTGCGTCGGCTGAAGAGCTGTTGGTGGATCGAGCACAATTACTCACAGTCACTGCACCTGAAATGGCGGTGTTAATCGCTGGATTAAGAGTTCTTAATGCGAATGTCGGATCCTCGCCACATGGTGTTTTTACTAAACAACCGCAGGTACTGACTAATGATTTTTTTGTGAATCTGCTCGACATGGGGACAAGATGGAAGCCTGCTTCAAAAGACACTGACGTATTTGAAGGGCGTGATCTGGTCACTGGCGAACTTAAGTGGACTGCTACTCGGGTTGATCTCATTTTTGGTTCAAATTCGCAGCTCAGAGCCTTGGCCGAAGTCTATGCCAGCGCGGATGCAAAGAAAAAATTTGTTGAGGATTTCATTGCCGCTTGGACCAAAGTGATGAACCTGGATCGTTTCGATCGAAGGCAATAGTTCTCTTTTTGTAACCAGGTACCTGCATTTAGGTATCAATGCCTATGGCTACATGTTCCCGGGTCTGATAGGAGGCTGGGAACATGTCAAGGTCAGGTTGTGTCCGTATTACTATCCTGGAGTTTAAAAAAGATATTTTTAAAAAGATCGACGTGAGGCACCGCAGGGTGCATTTCTACGTCCTTGGCTTTTAACACATGTTCCATCTGTTTTCCCTGCGCTCATAATAGTAGGTCTAATCACAGCGGAAGGAGCTTTAACGTGCATTATGCGATAAGAAATCTTGGTAGTAAAACCATTGCTGAAATAGTTAAAGAGTTCGCAGAAATCCCTTATGGCGTATCTTCCCTTAATTTGAGCGACAATTTTCTTGGCCTCAAACCTGGTACTAAATTGACTCGTCTTTTGGCAAAGCTTCCTCGGAGCTTAAGTTCTCTTAATTTGAGAAATAATCGTCTTCATCACCTGGCTAGTGCTAAATTGGCTTGCCTATTGGCATCAATCCCCCAGAGCGTGACCTTCCTTAATTTGAGCAAAAATTTCCTTTACCACTACAGTGTTGATGAGTTGGTGCAAATCCTGGCAGCCATCCCGGTCAGCGTAACTCGTCTTGATTTGAGTGATAATGGCTTTCATCTGAAATCCGGGACTGAGTTGGCCAAGATCTTTGCAGCGATTCCTGCGAGTGTGACTTTTCTTGATTTAAGCGAAAATGAGCTTGGCAAAAAATCTGATGTTGAATTGGCGGAGGCCTTTGCAGCGATTCCTCGCCATGTAACCTCCCTTAGCTTGGGCAAAAATTCACTTAATCTCAAATCCGGTGCTGAATTAGCCAAGGTCTTGGCTGCGATTCCTGCAAATGTTACTGCTCTTGATTTGAGTCGTAACCGCCTTAATCTTAAATCTGGCGCTGAATTGGCTGAGTGTCTGGCAGCAATTCCTGCAAGCGTAACTTGTCTTAATTTAAGCTGGAATAATTTTCACTTCAAATCCGGTGCTGAATTAGCTGAAGGTTTGGCGGCTATCTCTAAGGGCGTCACTTCCCTTAATTTGACGGGGAATGCCCTTCATTTCAAATCCGGTGTTGAATTAAGCCAAGCCTTGGCAGCAATTCCCGCGAATGTGACTTTTCTTAATTTAAGTGAGAATGGCCTTCACTATAAATCCGTGCCAGAATTGGTCCAAGCCTTGGCAGCAGTTCCTGCGAGTGTGGTTTCTCTTGATTTAAGTGGAAATGGTCTTTACTTAAAATCTGCTGCGGAGTTGGTTCAAGTGTTGGCTGCAATTCCCCCACAGGTGATTTCCCTCAAGTTAGGTGGGAATGGCCTTAACCAGAAATCCGGTACGGAATTGGCGCAAATCCTGGCAGCAATTCCTCCGGGTGTGACTTCCCTTGATTTACGTGGCAATGGATTTAATCTCAAATCCAGTGGTGAATTAAGCCAGGCCTTGGCTGCGATTCCTAAAGGCGTAATCGCCCTTAATCTGAGCCAGAGTAATTTGGGTGAGAAATCTGTTGATGAATTAATCCAGATTTTGGGAGCGATTCCTGGAACAATAACTTCACTGGATTTGAGTGATAATGGGTTAGACAAATTCACTCCAGCCGAATTGGTACTCCTTTTAAAAGCAATTCCTGCAACAGTAACTTCTATCAATGTCGGTAAGAATAATTTATTTACCAACAAAACCATTATTGAACGCGATTGTTTGCTGAAAAGTTTGCAACCTTTTGAGCAAAACGGTCGACTTCAATTGTCACATAATGGTGAATCCGCTTTTGCAAGAGCCTTATTGCCAATGTTGTCTTTAGTAAAACAAAACAAACTGCCTTTCGATATAGTCAGCCATATTTTAGGGCAGCTCTTATCAAATCCAGCGAACAAATCTGAAATAGCTTTACTTAACAACAAAATAGCCCAATCAGTGATGTCCAAAAATGGCTTACTTATTCAACATGGTTATTCGCGAAATGGCGCCTCCTTTTTTCAAAGACTCTCCCTGTATTTTGGTGATAGCACATCAAAAATGAATACGTTAAAAAATAGAGCTAAAAATAATCCTGAAAGTGCTGAAGCAAAAACATTAGAACATTTTTGCTTACGGGTTCATTAAACAAGACAGAACTTGATGTTCTTACTTTTTAAGTGGATTGCCCTCTAATGAGTAGCACGGGCATTGTTGCAGTTCGAATGATCTGTTCAGCTACGCTGCCTAAAAATAAATGACTCAAACCTCGTCGACCATGAGTGCCTATGACCAGTAAATCAGCAGGCCATTCTTTTGCTTTCTCAACAATGACCTCACTAACACGGCCCTGAAATGGATTTAATTCAATAAGGGTAGTGTCGAATTTGATGGAGGATTGTTTGGAAACAAGGGCAGCAGTCTTATCTAAAATCTTTTGTCCCTCATCCTTAAATGCTTTAAGAATCAGAGAATAATCAAAGCCTGGTCCTCCATGGTAGACAAATCCTTCATCAACCACATAGGCGATCCGTAAATGTGCTTTTTGGTCTGTTGCCAATTGAATTGCTTCTTGCAGTACATGATTTGATAGGTCACTGCCATCAGTAGCTACCATAATTTTTTTATATAACATAATGCTTCATTTCCTTAGAATGTTAAATTTTGTATAAGAAATGTCATAATGTGGGGCCTCAATTTAAAGCCATTCATTGAACAGGGTTCTCGATTGGTAAATCCTTTTTGTTCCTCATTAAAGCACCCCCTCATTTCAATTTCAAATTACCGAATGGTGCTAGTTCCAGACATGCCAGGGCGTGGCCTCCATTTAAAGCGATTAACGGAACAGGTTTGTCGATTTGTAAATTCTTTTGGTTCCTTATAAAAACCTCTCTTGCGATCTTAAAACAGTTGAACAGCGATTCATGAAAATAGAAACTTTCAAATGAACGAGAGAACGTTGCTGATCATCACTCACCCAATGAAAACAAGGTTGTTTAGATATTCAGCTCGGGTGTTCATCATTTAATTGATGTGGTCAATAAATTGTCATATAATCTATGAACATTCCTCTTCTTAGCGATCGATATGTCTTATTATATGTATTTTCCTTTTAAGGAAAGCGAGCTGTCTGAAGAAGAGAGAGCAGCTAAAGATCGTTGGCTTCATAATGAAAGAATAAATCACAAAGACGTGATCGTTCTTTATCATGGTGATAAATTAAGCAATATTCCTTCAAATGCAAAGATCTACATTTCTTTGCATGGAACATCGCAGGCCAATTATAACGTTACAGATGGAAAAAACACGATTAGTGTCCAAGAGATTGCCAGGCGCATGATTGCTGATGGATTGCTTGATGAGGCAAAAGTTTTAAGATTGAAATTATTTTTTTGTGATTACATCAACAAAGCCCTACCAGTCGCTCAAGCTTTTCTGCAGACGTTACGGGCTGAGCCCAAATCTGAGCAAAGCCGCCTGCGTGTGGATTATTATCCTGATCATTTATTGGCCTCACCAGGAATATCATCATCAGGAAAAGAAATTCATAAACATGGCCTGAAATCCTCTGTTCGGAGCGTGGCTGATCCACGAGCTCGAGATATACGGGAGTCTTTATACACGAATCAAGACTGTATGCCTAAACTCACCAGAGACGATATTCAACAGGTAATTGATCAATATGAGGGCTATAAATCATCCAGGCTTTACGGATTTTCTGGTCGTTTCAATCTAAATGGTTTTTTTTCCACGAGAGAGAGTGCTGATATCAGGAAAAGCTTGTTATCAGCAACTTCGGAGACAGATCGATTTTATATCGCCGCCAATTATGTCAAATATTTCCCTGAAACGCATTTTGCAAAATTTCTTGTGCCTGCGATTAATAATGCAGTTGAAGAAAATAAAAAATTCTGGGAAGGAGGACTGTTGCCTTATTTCTCAGACATGGAACCATGAGATTGATGACATTTTGCCGCGATTAGGTATTGCGAGGGGTATTGTCTCATGCCTTTTTGCTTTTTAGAGGTGAACAATGCCGTTCTCTATTCTTATACTTTTCCCTTTATCATCGACACAGTTTGAATTAAATAAGGATCCGCCAGACTCACAATCACGGAAAATTCAATGACTGCATTTAATTCTGGAACGCTAATCACCTGATTAATCCGCCAAAAGATAATCCCGGAATTGACACCGGAGGTAACGATCATGGGTGGCCCGACAGGCACAGGATGCAAACTTAGTTTCTGTTGACGTACTATATTAATTTTGTCACCAAGAAAGGCTTGTAAGCCTTCCCAGGCATTAGGCGAGTAATTTTTTCGTACCTCGGCCATGTCATCAGGTAGTTTTATGTTGTAATCGATAGTTAATGTGGCAAGAAGGACTTTCTGAGTCCAGGTTGATACATCGATATTAGCCGCGTAATTGAGAGGAGGAAAAACCAGAAACCCTATCAAGAGCATGCGTGCTAGTCGATTGCCTTTCATGATCATCCTTATACTGTGCTTAGCAAATAATACATAAAACAATCATTAGACTTCTTCACAAACGTCTATTTGTTTAATGAGTATAGCAGAGTATAATTTGCTTCTTTTTGTGGTTAAAACCAAGAGTCCAATGCAATCCAACTCCATTATTATTCGCGGTGCTAAAACACATAATCTAAAAAATATTGATGTGGATTTACCGCGTAATCAATTAACTGTCATTACCGGCCTTTCTGGGTCTGGCAAATCGTCATTGGCTTTTGATACCTTGTATGCGGAAGGTCAGCGTCGTTATGTCGAATCACTTTCGGCTTATGCGCGGCAATTTTTATCAATGATGGAAAAACCGGAGGTTGACTCCATCGAAGGTTTATCACCAGCTATTTCAATCGAGCAGAAAGCAACGTCTCATAATCCTCGCTCAACAGTGGGAACCATTACGGAAATTTATGATTATTTGCGCTTACTTTATGCGCGCGTAGGTGAGCCGCGTTGCCCGACTCATCATGTTAGTTTGCACGCGCAGACAATCAGTCAGATGGTGGATCAGGTTTTAACCATGCCAGAAGACTCTAAGGTGATGATTCTTGCGCCAGTGGTAAGAGAGCGCAAAGGCGAGCATGTGCAGTTATTGCAGCAATTGCAGGCTCAAGGCTATGTTCGTGCCCGTATCGATGGTGAGCTGTGTGAGCTCGATGATCCGCCCAAATTGGCTTTGAGGCAAAAACACAGTATTGACGTGGTGGTGGATCGCTTCAAGGTGAGGAATGATTTGGCGCAGCGCTTGAGTGAGTCGTTTGAGAATGCACTTAATCTGGCTGATGGCTTGGTGATCGTGGCATCGATGGAGGGTGAGTTTGATGAGATCGTTTTTTCATCAAAATTTGCCTGTCCGGAATGTGGCTATAGTTTGAGTGAATTAGAGCCGCGACTTTTTTCCTTTAACAATCCGATGGGAGCCTGTCCTTCCTGTGATGGCCTGGGTGTTGATCAATTCTTTGATCCGGAGCGGGTAGTACATGATCAGACTGCCAGCCTGGCAGATGGGGCTATCCGTGGTTGGGATAAGAAAACCACTTATTATTACCCAATGTTGGAGTCACTGGCTAAGCACTACAAATTTGATATAGAACGCCCCTTTTGTGATTTACCAGAGAAGATACGGCAAACGGTGCTCTATGGCAGCGGGCAAGATGAAATTGAGTTTCGTTATCAGCGTCCTCATGGCGGCTATATGGTCAAAAAGCATGTTTTTGAAGGAATTATTCCTAATATGCAGCGTCGTTATCGGGAATCAGATTCAGCGATGATTCGGGAAGAATTAGCCAAATACCTCTCTTCGCGTCCTTGTATGACCTGTCATGGAACCCGATTAAGAGAAGAGGCGCGCCATGTATTTGTTGCTGATAAAAATTTACCTGAAATCACTGCTTATTCGATCGAAAAAGCGCATGAATTTTTTAAAAATTTGCAATTAACGGGCTATCGAGGTGAGATTGCAGCCAAAATTAATAAGGAAATTGTCGAACGTCTGGGTTTCCTCGTTAACGTAGGTCTGGATTATTTATCCCTTACTCGCAGTGCGGAAACGTTGTCCGGCGGTGAAGCGCAACGAATTCGTCTCGCCAGCCAGATTGGTTCTGGCCTGGTAGGCGTTATGTATATCCTTGATGAACCCTCTATTGGTTTGCATCAACGTGATAATGAGCGGTTGCTGCAGACTCTCTTTCACTTGCGTAATCTCGGTAATACCGTCATCGTGGTAGAACATGATGAAGATGCGATTCGGTCCGCCGATTATGTTCTGGATATTGGTCCTGGAGCGGGCGTGCATGGCGGGAAAATAGTTGCCAGCGGTACTCCGGAAGAAGTCATGGCCAAGCCGTCCTCCTTGACTGGACAATACCTGTCCGGCAAACAAGAAATTGTTGTTCCCAAGGAGCGGGTTGCTGTTGATGAAAAAAAGATGATTCATTTAACCGGAGTGACTTGCAATAATTTAAGTGATATTAGCGTTAGTATTCCTTTGGGATTGATTACTTGTGTAACAGGGGTTTCTGGTTCCGGTAAATCCAGTTTAATTAATGACACACTCTATCCCATCGCTGCGAATCGATTAAATCGGGCAAGCCTTTTAACGCCGGGGGCGCTTCGCGATATTAAGGGTTTGGAGCTTTGTGACAAAGTGATTGATATTGATCAAAGCCCCATTGGCCGCACACCACGTTCTAATCCAGCGACTTACACCGGCCTGTTTACACCGATTCGTGAGTTATTTTCAGGGACACCAGAGGCAAGAGCGCGCGGTTATCAGCCCGGCCGCTTTAGTTTTAACGTCCGTGGCGGGCGTTGCGAAGCGTGTCAGGGTGATGGGTTGATCAAAGTAGAGATGCATTTTCTGCCTGATATTTACGTAGCTTGCGATGTGTGCAAGGGCAAACGTTATAATCGGGAAACGTTAGAAATTCAGTATAAAGGTAAAAATATTCACGAAATTCTGGATATGACCGTAGAGGATGCGCGTGTCTTTTTTGATGCGGTACCGGTGCTAGCCAGAAAATGCCAAACGTTAATTGATGTCGGTTTGTCTTATATCCGCTTGGGACAAAGTGCTACTACCCTGTCAGGAGGGGAGGCGCAGCGTATCAAACTGGCTCGCGAATTATCAAAACGGGATACCGGCAGTACACTCTATATTCTCGATGAGCCCACGACAGGGTTACATTTTCACGATATCAAACAACTGCTTGCTGTTTTATTCCGTTTGCGTGAGCAGGGCAATACCATTGTCATCATTGAGCACAATCTTGATGTGATAAAGACAGCCGACTGGTTGATTGATCTTGGCCCTGAAGGGGGGCATAAAGGCGGGCAAATCATCGCAACCGGTACACCGGAAATGGTTGCGAAGTGTAAGCATTCTTATACCGGCCAATTCTTAAAGCCTTTGTTGGATAAAGCGAAGAAGAAATCTAAATAGAATATCGTCATTGAAGCGAAAAGGGCAAAAATTTCTTGATCCTAACAATCGCCTATCCTAAGATGCAAATTTTATACAGTTTAAGAGATAATTATGCCATCCGAGCAAGGCAGCATCGAACGAATCAAGAAATCATTAGAGGAAGCAAAAGGACCTGGCCTTTGCCTTTCTTTTTTTAGTGATGGGCTTGACTCTTTTGGCGCGGATCTCATTGGCAAATTCCTGAAATCGAATACGACCGTAACTGATCTGGAGCTTTATGGTAATAAATTCACTAGCGTAGGGACCTTCCTGCTAGTCAAGAGCTTAAAAAGGAATACCGGTCTGGTCAAGCTTGCCCTCGGAGGTAACAATTTTAATGATGGTTTTGTGTTAGCCACGTTGGCTGAGGCGGTAAATAGCCATCCTAATTTGGTTTTTCTTGAGTTGGGGGATAGCGAAATGGGTGGAAATGCAACCTTTTTGTTATCGAAGCTGGCGACAAGGCGATTTCCAAAACCACTTATTCTTATTCTTAATAATAACGACATTACAGATGATGTAATTGCCGCTTCAGCCCAGGCCTTGGAGAATAATGCTTCTCTGACGGAGATTAATCTTTCCGAAAATGAAATAACCAGTGCCGGGGCTTCCGTTTTGGCAAAGGTATTAAAAAAGAATAATACGCTGAAAGTACTTAACCTTTTTGCAAATGCAATCGATTATCAAGGGGTTTTAGCTCTGTTTGAGGCGCTAAAAATTAATCGTACTTTGACTACAATCGACCTGTCTTCGAATGAAATTTATACTAGCCAGGATAATCAGGGGGAGCTTGGTGCCAGGATAGCCGAAGTACTCATGGAAAATGGCTCATTAACCGCCGTATTACTGAGTGACTTGCTACTGGGGAATGAAAATATATTACCATTTGTCACCGTAATCAGGGCTAACACGAGTCTAACTGCACTGGGTCTTGAGGGTAACTCTATTAGCGACCAGACCGAGGAAGCCTTGGTTGAAGCATTAGAAGATAATATCTATTTGACCAAATTCGAGCTTGATACAAAACTGCGGCCTCAGATAGATCGTTTGTTAGCTCGTAATCAATTGTTGCAACAGAGGTATGTACAGCCTTTACTGGCTGCCTCTCAGCAAGAGGATACCGCTGAGATTATCAGGTTGTTAATGCAGATGAAAACCGCATACCCAGAGATAGATAGTGCTAATTCCAAATTACCAAAACAATTAGTCCATTTCTATTGGAGTGTTGCTGATGAACTCGTTGATTCTTTATTTGTGAGTGAAGGGTTGAATGATAAAGCCCGTTATTCCTTGATTCTTGAGCTGTTAAAAAATAAGCTTAACGAGGAGAAATATCAAAAAATAGTAAGGGCCTGTTTGAAAGGACTTGGACGATTAAGTGGAGCGCAAGAGAGTGATTCGGATTTTGAACCCCATCAATCGAATCAGTTTGTGACCTACTGTCAATTGCGATCGGCTGCGCAGCGAGTACTGAGTGAAACGATCGATACGAATGGCCAAATAAAAGAAACACATCACCACCGACATCAATTGCTAAGAGCACTCTGTCATCAGGAAAGTTATACACCACTGGCAACACAGTACTTGCTTGCTTCGCCAGAAGTAAGAGCGCAACTTAACCTGAATGACAGCGACAAACCTGTTGTCATTGATGCAGTTATAGTAACAAGTACAGATAATTCAAGTAATAGGCATGATAAAGACGCTGCGATTTTAGTAATGGGGGATAACATTGAACCCGATCACCGGGCGCAATTAATGTTATACGGCTATACAGAGGCCGTAAAAAAATTCTCTAAAGATACGCTACCCAAGCCTGAACAACTTCTGAGGCATGCTGTCGATAGGCTTACAACCGAACTCGATGATGAGAAAGAACATCGGTTCACGTCTTCCTCCGGCAAGGAAGAAGTAGACACTGAAGTTACTCCAGGCTACCCAAATTCATTAGCCCTAAAGGGTGTTTTCGGGAAAAGTTATGTCAGAAAGGAATCTTCATCAGAAGATGAAGAGGACCCGTGCCCACAGAAAAAAACAAAATTTTTCTAAACCATGTTGGGCAGTCTTCCTAACCCGGCTATTTATATTGGGCAGTCCATTATTGAAGGGCTAAAATAACCGGCCGCGTTTCCCCAAGGGCACCTGTTTTCTATAGTAAAGAATAGGTGGTAAGTGCTTGGGTAGTTGTATTTTTTCATGAGAAGTTCTCTGTTATTCTGGCTGATACCATGCTTTTAATTTATTCCTTTTCAATAAATATTGTATTTAAAGCAACATATTTATATTGTTAAACAATATTTTTGCTATCGTCGCTTTTAACCTGGTCTATAATTAACCCGTGGGATTCTGCATCATAATGATGCAGCGTAGTATAAGGAGATTTATTATGAAGATTAAATCCACAATAGCTGGGTTAGTATTCGCTACATCGATGATTGCAGTAGCGGGCACAAGCCAAGCTGCATGTGCATCTTGTACCGTGCAAGAAGGATTTTCAGGAACTGGATGGCACATGGTTCGATGTAATATTTGTCTTCAACCTGCCGAAACCTGGCAGCAATATGTTAGCGGAGGATACGCTCCACCAGTAACTGGAAATAATAACCTATGGCTCATAGGACGATAATTTCCAGTACAGAGGGGGAGATTGACTCAGTAGTTCTGGCTGGTCTCACCCTCGCTTCTTTAATTGAAATATAAACGCTTCAAATAGATGCACACCCGATGTTTTTGCAGATGATCAAATGCATTTGAGTTCAGAAACCCTGTTCAAGTCTATTCATTAATTCTGTCGCTTCTCTGCGGGTAAATGGTTTAGAGATGAAACCGGAGATGTTGGCTTTTTGAATTTGTCTGGCAAATTGCGCTTCACTATGCACACTCAAAGCGACAACGGGAGTCTTTTTATTAAGCAGGCTGGTGGTTTTAATTAGCTCTGTAACCTCAAATCCATTATGTCTGGGCAAGCTTAAGTCCATCACGATAAGATCAAAATGCATCAGGTTGCATTCTTCCAGGGCTTCTTCACCTGACTCAGCTACAATGACGTCACAGTGAAAGTCTTCTAAAATGGCCTTAAACGCTTCCTGGGCTGGCTTGGAATCGTCTACTAATAGGAGTTGATATCTTTTCATGATCCACTTAATCCCTGTGAAAAATTGATAAACCAATTTTAAGTGCGTTAATCAGCATTATTGAAAACCAGATTACTTTAGCAATAAAAAACAGATCAGAACAGTCACCGGCATGTGATCGCTAATTTTATACCAAGCCTCAGTCTCTGAGGGCTCGACCGATTTATTTTGAACAGCACTTTTAGATGCCGTGCCTATAGCACGGCAGGTAGGTCATTAAAGGGCTTTCATAAACTCAGTCAGATCCGCTTTTTCCTGAGTATTTAATTGTAATTGCAGAACCAAATTAAAGAATTCGACCGTATCAGCCAAAGTCAACAGACGACCATCATGCAGGTAAGGTGGAGAATCCTTTATACCGCGTAAAGGAAAGGTTTTAATCGGTCCATCACCTACTGCTCTGAGCCCATTGATGGTTTGTGGATTAAAGAAACGTTCCGTATGCAGGTTATGCATGGTGTTGTCGGTGTAATAAGGAGGGGTGTGGCAAGTGGCACATCTTGCTTTACCAAAGAAAAGTTCCTGGCCGCGCAATTCTGCTGGCGTTGCTTTAGCTGGATCCAGTTTCCCATCCCAACTCAGTTTGGGAGCAGGCGGAAAATCCAATATTTCCTGAAACTCAGCCATGAAGTGGACCTGGCTGCCACGCTCAAGAATATTGATTCCCTTTTTGGTCGCAATGACCGGGTCGCCATCAAAATAAGCAGCACGTTGTTCGAATTCAGTAAAGTCTTCGATTGTTTTTAAGGCGCGCTGTGAGCCAAAGAGCCGCTGAATATTTACACCACGCAAAGTCGGGGTATTAATACGATGACGAAACTCTTGTGGGCGAATGTCTCCAACCAGGTGAGTTGCCTTGTTGGTATGGCCATTGGCATGGCAATCAAGACAAGCAACACCACGGCTGGGTTCTATGGTGCGCCGATCATCGGTTTGGTTAAATTGTTGTTGTGGGAAAGGGGTTACCAACAACCGTAGACCTTCCAATTGTTTAGGGTTAAGGATGCCGTTAAATAATTCAAAATAATTATTGATAGTTACCAGCTTTCCTTGTGATACATCGCCAAGATCCGGACGTGTTGTCAAAAAGATTGGGGCAGGAAAGGGTGGTAAA
This sequence comes from Legionella donaldsonii, assembly GCF_900452385.1. NCBI lineage: Bacteria > Pseudomonadati > Pseudomonadota > Gammaproteobacteria > Legionellales > Legionellaceae > Legionella > Legionella donaldsonii. The sequence goes on from NZ_UGOA01000001.1 coordinate 445,291, forward strand.
AAATGGTCGGGAATATCAAAATCCAGATCAAAGCGAGTCAGATCGCGGTGTTCCTGCTTGTTGATTTCATCGATAGCAAATTTTGGAAAAAGCATACCCCCTTCAGGATGGTTGGGGTGCGGCAGAGGCAAGAAACCTTGAGGATATAACCCTTCTTCCTTAATTTGCTCGGGCGTCATTTTAGCGAGTTGATCCCAGGTTGTTCCTTGAGGTAGCTTAACGCGTACACCTTCCTGAATGGGTTTCCCATTTGACATTTTCGCATTTTGCGACGGGTTGTTGGTTAAATCATAACGCTGGTTAAGCAAATCCTGCTGTTTTTTATTAATCGCGTCTTTTGCAGCAGACATGCGCTTCATAACTGTCTGAAAAGGTTCTTGCATGATAACGGGCATGTAGCTGGTAGGCGGTGCACCAGAGGCTTGGGAATTAGAAGGTGCCGTAGCTGGAGTAGACGCCGGCTCAGCATAGGCTGACGTTATAACTGAGCAAGAAAAGGCGGTCAATCCAATGATTTTTTTTAACATAGAAGATCCATTTCTTATGAATATAGTCTTCCTAATCATAAAAGAGTTGTAATTTCATTACAATAAGAGAACTTTGATGCTTAGTTCCCCAAGACAAATAACTACTAATTCTGCACAAAATTGCACGCAGGTTGACAAGTTTTTTCGCTTCAACTAAATTAAGGGTCGTTTTTATCACCGGGGGTGCTTTGCAGCGATTCGTGTTGCAAGGCTGAGAAAAACCCTTAAAACCTGCTCTGGTTAATACCTGCGGAGGGAGTGTGATGGTTAGAGATATTTTTCTTATTTAATGGCCTTTTAAGCAGGCTTATCTTTGACGTCACATCCTCTGTTGTATGAATAGAAGGATGTTATGGCTGCTCCATTTTACAAACTTATGTTGGTCACCCATCGCGGGTCTTGTCCTTTAGCGGAGTATTTGCTCTTTATTGAACAATGTGTCAGTGCAGGCGTTAGTTCTGTACAACTTCGCGAAAAAAATGCTTCCCCAGCTTTTCTATTAGCATTCGCTTCTGAACTTAAGAGTCTTTTAGATCACCACCATATTCCGCTGATCATCAATGATGATCTTGAACTGGCTTTAGCCGTCGATGCACAGGGTCTGCATTTGGGACAGACGGATGGTTCACCACAACTTGCCAGACAGCGTTTGGGGCCGGATAAATTGCTCGGTTTATCAATAGAAACGGAGGATGATTTGCAGCGAGCCAATCAGTCTGTTGTGGATTATGTGGCCGCCAGTGCAGTTTTCCCTACTCAGCATAAAAAGAATATTCGTACAACCTGGGGCTTGGATGGGCTGCACCGTTTAAGTTTGCGCTCGACTCATCCAATGATCGGTATTGGCGGTATTGATCAACACAATGTCAAGGAAGTCATGGCAGCGGGAGCGAAGGGGATTGCGGTAATTGGTGCTCTGCATAAGGCGGAAAACCCTGCGCTTATGGCAGCAACGCTACGTCAATTAATGGAGGGAAGTGAAACATGATGAATCTGTTGAAGGATTTGGAAGAGGCGTTAGTTAGCCTCCGTCAAACGAAGCCTTTGGTTTTATGTTTAACCAATTTTGTTACTATGGAATTTATGGCTAACAGCTTATTGGCCTCGGGGGCGGCACCCTTGATGAGTCAGGCGATGGATGAAATAGAAGAGCTGATTACGATCAGTCAAGTCGTTAACATCAACTTAGGTACCCTCGATCACGCTTTTTATGAACGCGCTTTAGAGGCGGCAAAAATAGCCAAGTCACAAAGCAAGCCTGTTGTGCTGGATCCCGTTGGTGCTGGCGCAAGTCGTTTACGCACCACTGCGGCAAAATCGCTTCTCCCTCATGTCGATATCATTCGCGGCAATGCCAGCGAGATTCTGGCTTTAAGCGATGAAGCAGGTGATACGAAAGGCGTTGAATCGGCCCGTAGTGTGAATCAGGCAATGAATGCTGCGCAACAACTGGCTGTTTCACCATCAAAAATTGTTGTAGTGAGTGGCCCGGTTGATTTTATAACCGATGGCAGACAGGCAATCAATTTACCCTTTGGTTCACCACTGATGCCTTTGGTGACGGGTATGGGTTGCACGCTGACTGCTGTAATCGCTGCCTTTGCGGCAATTGGCTTAAGCATGTACCAGGCTGCTCTACTGGCGACTGCTTATTTTGGTTTATGTGGACAACTAACCCAGCATAAAACACAAGGACCAGGCGCTTTTCGACAAGTATTTATTGATAAATTATATAAACCCGATTGGGAATTATTCGGTGAGTGGATTGCAGGTTCTGAGATAGTTGACTCGTTCAATTCGATTAACTGAGATAGAAAAATGACAATGCGCTATAAAACCCTGTCTATAGCAGGTTTCGATGGTTCCGGTGGGGCGGGTATTCAAGCCGATTTGAAAACTTTTTCTGCTTTTGGCTGTTATGGTATGACAGTGCTAACCGCGTTGCCGGTACAAAATACCCGTGGGGTTAAAGCTTGTTATGAGCTGCCTTTACAGGCTATTGATGATCAATTGCATACTATTTTTGAAGATATCCGCCCAGACAGTATTAAAATCGGTATGCTTTTTAAACGAGATATTATTGAGTTAGTAGCCCATTTCCTCAGGCGCTACGCAGCAGGAATCCCGATTGTCCTTGATCCCGTACTTGTCGCTAAAAGCGGCGATCGGCTGCTATTACCTGATGCCCTGGATACCATGAGATCAGTGCTTATTCCGCTTGCAACAATCATTACACCGAATTTACCCGAGGCTTGGGCATTAACTGGTGAGACGAATGCTGCGAGTGACACCATGCTGGAGCTAGCGCGAAAGCTGATTAAACTGGCCCCGCAAAATGTCTTATTAAAGGGCGGGCATTTATCCGCATCCCACTCGAATGATCTGCTTCTTAACCAAAATGGGGAGTTTTGCTGGCTAGAGGGAACCAGAATTAATTCAAACAATACACATGGAACGGGATGTACCTTATCTGCTGCTATCAGTGCGTGCCTGGCTTTAGGTATTGAGTTAAAGGAAGCGTGTAAAATAGCTAAAGACTATGTGTTTAAGGCAATAGACGCCGCGAAAAATGAGCAAATTGGCTTGGGACATGGGCCGGTACATCATTTTTATAATCTCTGGCACAAGCTGGACTTTTATAAACCTTGAGCGACTCTTGTTTAAGAGTTTGCTTTTTCCCTTACTTTAGAGCTATAACTTATTGGAGATAAACCAAAAGGATAGAGCAATGAGTACCTTTCTCATAGCGATTTTAGTCATCATTGTGTTACTCGTCTTCTGGGCGATAGGCATTTTTAATAGCTTAATTGGCTTAATTGAGGCGATTAATAACAATAAACGCCAAATTGATATTCAATTAGATAGGCGCTTCAAGGTATTTGAATCCTTAATTGAATCAGTAAAAAAATACATGGATTACGAGAAAACCACTTTGAAGGATGTCGTGGCGTTACGTAATCAAGCGCAGGCAGCCAAGGCTGCTGGCGATGAAAAAGCCCGGATGGCGGCAGAAAACGGGATTTCGCAAATTGCATCTGGCTTGAATGTGGTGTTTGAGCAATATCCTGACCTGAAGGCAAGTTCGAACGTTTTGCAATTGCAAGAAGAAATCGTCAATACTGAAAATAAACTGGCCTATTCCAAGCAAGCTTATAACGATAGTATTGAACGTTATTACGCGAAGAAAAAATCCTTTTTTGAATCCATGGTAGTTAGTTTTTTCCGTGATAAATTGGATAAAGTATTTGACTATTGGTCATTGCCTGATGATCAAATTAAGGCACGCGAAGACTATACCGTGAAATTTTGAGTAATTTATGGCTCTTTCTGATTATCATGCATCCGTAGGCAATTGGCGCGAGCAATTGCGCCGTAATGAACGCAGGACTTTCTGGGTAATTATGATTTTCCTTGCTGTTTATGCGGGCGTCGGTATGTTTGCGGATGTGGTTATTGTGCAGTCGCTCTATCCCCAGGCAACTTTGCAGCAGTGTATCTATGCTCTGGTCACCTGGCGTGTCATGCCTTATGCAACGATATTAATGATAGCTTTTGCAGCTATCTCCTTATTGGTTACCTATACGCTCTATGATCGCATTATGTTACTCGGTACTGATTCACGCGAGATTAACGAGAACCTTGCCCAAACGTTACAGGAAAAACAACTTTATAACGTGGTTGAGGAAATGAAGGTTGCAGCAGGCCTGCGGTATATGCCCAAGGTTTATCTCATTGAAGCAGACTACATGAATGCCTTTGCCAGTGGTTACAGTGAAAAATCAGCCATGGTCGCTATTACTCGCGGTTTAATGGAAAAATTGGATCGTGCGGAATTACAGGCCGTTATGGCACATGAATTAAGTCATATTCGCCATCATGACATCAAGTTGACACTGATGGTTGCAGTGCTAAGTAATATTCTGTTGATTGTAATTGATATTTTATTTTACAGCGTGATTTATCGGCGTGATCGACGTGAAGATAACCGCCTGGTATTGGTTATCACTTTACTACGGTATATCCTGCCTATCATTACAGTGGTTTTAGCGCTCTTTGTAAGCCGTACACGTGAATATATGGCAGATGCCGGATCCGTTGAATTAATGCGTGATAATGAACCCATGGCGCGTGCACTGCTGAAAATAACCCAAGATCATCAACAGCACGCTGAGCAATATAGCGGTCAATATGGGCAAACACCGCATGAACAGGTGCGGCATGCTTCTTACCTGTTTGATCCTTCCAGTATTGATCCGGTGAAATCATTTAGTAATGCTTTCTCTACTCATCCTTCGATTGATGAGCGTCTACGTGCTTTGGGTTTTAAACGCAAGAGTCCTAAAGAAACGAAGGAAGAGCCTCAGGAATAAATGGTATCAGCCTTTTGCTTCTTCGGGTTACTCAGCGTTGATGGCAGGCTACGCAACCATAGCCAGAGTTAAACAGGATTGCTTTGTCTGGATCAGAATGGTCTTTCTGAAAATTGGCAACATTAGCCTTCGCGTTCAAAATTCTTTTTTCCAGCATTTGGCGATAGGGCCAGGATGAATAATTTTTGGCAAGTTTGGCGTTTTGATAGATTTTGATACCGGTTTGCCAATCGCCGGCTTTCACTAACATATCGCCCATATTCATAAAAAATCCTTCAAAATTATGAGGGGCAACCCATGAATTCCAGCAAGCGCGCGCTTTACCTTGCTGCGTTTCACGAGCCATATAGGATTTGTAATCAGGATTTTTGCGGTCGACTTTCTTTTCTGCACACAAATCGAGAGTACGCCATTGCCATTCCAAGCCCTCTTTAAAAGAATCGGATTGCGGCGCTAAAGTACTCATTGGATAGCCTGCGGTAAAATAATTAAATTCCGGCCAATTAGCTATCGCGCGCTGCAAGGTAAAATAACCGCGCACTTCTTCGCGCTTATCATGAAAAATTTTGCCTTCAATTAATTGAGCATCCCCCAGGAAACCTTCGAAGACAGCATTGTGCGGATCAAGAATAAAGGCATCAGAAAAATATTTTTTTGCCAAGACAATTTCATTGGCAATTTTAGGTGATTCCTGGGGTAGGCGTTGCCGTTCCGTGATCTTCCAGATATGGGTAAAGCCTATATGGGCAGCAAGCTTGGGATCATTCGGATTTTGAAGATAAGCGGCCATCAATAAGTAATCTGCTTTGTTTAGATCGTCATAGCGTCCTTGATGCAAGGTATCCCAAAAAAAAAGTTCTGCTTTCTTAGCCAGTTCGCTATGCGATGGAGTAGCGTGCTTTTGTGGAGTAGTCATTAAGGCAATTCGTTCACAGCCTGTAAGACTTAACACAATGAGATTTAAGAGAATAAAAGAGAATCTCATCTGGGCTCTCCTTGGCAATTGACTCGTCTTTATAGCATCTAAACTTAATTATTGACAAGCCAAGGAAAGAATATGGGGGGCTATACAAATAATTTTTCATTAGCATCATAACCAGGAAATTCGGGATCTTTTAGATGTTTTTTGTCCTCTTCGTACTCTAATGGATCAAGAAGAAAAAAACGATCAGGCAGGTAATGTGAAGTGGCTACGGCTTTATTCGGTTTACTGGGCTTCGAGGCAGAGGTAGAAACAGAGACAGACGGCACTGGCACTGGAGGGGGAGCTACGGTAACAGGCACTTGCGCAGCCTTTTTTAATGCCTTGTTATAACGCGAGTCTTTAACAATAATAGCCAGAGGCAGTAAGTCATCAAAGGTTTGTCTCTCTACAATTGCTTTAACAGAGAACTCTTTAATACAGTTTTCAGTAAGAACGCTTGTATGATCTTCATAAACTAAATGTTCGTTTTTTGACAGGTTATAGTAATAGTGAAGATCCTCCAGCATTTCTTCCTTAGTGGGTCTATAATGGCCGCTTTCATTGCTGACTAAACACAATTTCCCTTTTTCAAAGACCAAATAACCTGCTGAAGTGACTTTTTTGCCATTACTTAGATAGGAGTGATGTGCAGTATCCTTTTCTTTGGCAGCAAAGAGAGCGCCTGACAGGGTTCGTACATAAAGATATTTACCATCAGGCATTATTCCATCAGCGAATGCAAAAATCCCTGTCTTATTCGTGTGTAATTCTGCCGCAAGTTTTAATAATACCTCGGGAAGGTAACTGGATTCTTCATAGTTGGCTTGTAATGCTCTTTGGCGTTTTCTCTCCGGACGACAATTATCTTTTAATGCAATCCCGCGGAGTCGGATATTATTCGCATTTTCTGAATTAAAGCTATCTGTTGGCATGACGTCTACTATGACTAACTAGTTTGCGTCATTTTAAAAAAGAATTATTAAGACTGTATTAAATTAGGTGTTTTTGGTTTTAAATTTTACTTTTTGTATGCTTACAGCCATTTCTTGCGTTTAAAATACTTAAAAGGTATCAGAGCTGATAAAATCATGAGACCAAGCGCTACGAGATAACCCCATTTGAAGTTTAATTCCGGCATGAAATGGAAATTCATACCATAAATACTGGCGATCAAGGTGGGTGGCAGGAAAATAACAGCCGCTACGGAAAATATTTTAATGATGGCGTTCTGTTCGATATTAATCATTCCCAGCGTTGCATCAAGAAGAAAATTGACTTTACTAGAAATAAAATTAGCGTGGTCGCTTAGTGCACCAACATCTTTGGCTAAAGTACCTAGCCTGATTTGCCCTTCACTATCGATTTGAGTACCGGCTGACTGGCCAAAGAAAGTAATCAAGCGATTAAAGGTAACCAGACATTCACGCGCTTTGGTGTTTAGATCCGCATTGGCACCAATGAGTTGAATGAGTTGTTGATAATCCGGTTTTTCAGCAGTTGGGGTTTGCTGTTGGCGAAAAATGGTATTGGAGGCTTCTTCCAAACGGTGGCCAACAGTTTCCAGCATATCGGCCAGTCTATCGACTGCCGATTCAATTAGTTCGATGAGCAGGTTAGCTGGTTGATGGAAGTTAATATCAATTTTTTGTACCTTTGCTATAAATAATTTAAAAGCCAGCGGTTCGATATATCGTATAGTAATCAGCTGTTGCTTGGTCAGCACAAAAGTTACCGCGTCATGTTTGGGATCCGGAGAGGCTGAGCGTGCAATCATTAACGCGGTCATAAACAGGGCTTCTTTGGTTTTATAGAGTCGGCTGGATAGTTCAATTTCAAGCATTTCTTCACGAGTGGGAATATTTAAATTTAAGAATTTTTCAATGAGTAGTTCTTCTTCCTTTGAAGGATGAAGTAAATCAAGCCAAATGGCATCGTTCAGTAAAGGAAGATTATTTTCAGTGATTTCATGAACTTGCAGGGCACCGTGATCCAGGTAGGCTGTAATCATCCGATTCTCATTTCTCATGCTGATAAATTAAGTTAATCTATTTAGCAGTGACAAGCTAGTCAACGGCTGAAATTTTTATTAATGAGGATAGGGCTTATTCATAGCCGATTTGTTTAGCTGCATGGGAAGGGTATAAACCGTATCAATTCATTGAAAAGGACAATCGGATGAACAAAATCTGCATCGGTATACTGTTATTTTTTAGCCCAATGATCGTGGCAAATGCGGCACAGAAATCAGTGCGTTGTGTGTTGCAGGGTTTAAAAGATCCCATCGCCTTTGTAGTACCGAGCAAAGCAGGAGATTTGCCTAAGATTGATTTTCCTTATGCGGTGAAGACGATACTGTTTAGTCTGAGAGATAAGAATTTAATTCTGGTGGCAGTCGATCAGGATGATGCTTCGCGAATGAGGCTCTTTCTTTCTGCGCAAGCCCATACCAACAAAAAACGCTATGAAGGCCAATTTATGACCGATTATGGTGGTAACCAACTGCAACTGGATAATGGGCCTGTTTCTTGTGAGATTAAATAGCGTGAGTTTCCGAAGAAGTCTAATAATACCTGGGGTCAATCGCTCAAGGACAGTTGGGTTGTGAAACCCAACTGGCTATTCCTCAATACTGGAATTAGATGCTTACTGATGGGCGTTCTATTGCAGGCGCGCCATGCTCTACGTTCTCAGCGGGGGGATCGGCTTCTGCTATTGTCTGAACTAACTCCGCTTTGTCAATTTGCTCGGCTATATGTTTTCTTAGTTCTGGAGGTAAACAGGGTTGTGCAAGATCCGCTATTTCAGACATAAAGAAACGAAGACGATTTTTCTGAAATAGAAGCTGTTTAACATAATTTAAATTTAAATGTAGCCCCATGTGTTTTAAACGTGTAGAACTCTCGTCTGTAAAAATAATCTTCTTTTGGAAATCACTCTCAGCGTCGTAGTCTAACCTTAAAATCGCTGCCAACTCCCTCATATCGTGTTCAAAAAATCTCTCTTGCATTCTGCCCGGCGCATACCGTACCTGATAAATAGGATTATTACTGATTCCAAAGAGTCCTATCTTGCCATCCCCTCTTAAGAAAAAGGTTGCTTGCTCAGTGAAGAGACGTGCATCAGATTCCATAAAATCACGTCCTCTTATCATTGCCCCTTCCCCAATTGCCATGAGATCCCCTTTGGTTATTTCATTGAGTATAGGAATAATTCTGGCCAACTCTATTTGGCGATCATTTTGAATAAGCTGTTTTATAAAGCCAAGAAGACAAAGGGTTTTACTTAGAGGTTCCCCTAATTCATCAGCCGGATTCCTAAGTAACATAGTTACTATTGACATAGTCTCTTGATAATCTGCGATATTACGGAAGGTTAAGATCGCTTTAAGGATTGCTTGAAATACATCCCGCTTATTCGTGAACTGGCCATGAAAATAATCGTGGAGGGGGCTTGGTAGTCTAGTTTGCCCTGTCTCCTTGTCTACAACAAAGTTGTCTTCCAGCCTCTTATGATCGACAGCAAAATAGTCATAGTTGGTAAGATAGGTAAAATCATCTTTGGTAAACTTGGTAAAGGTATTTATAAAATCCAACAGGGCAAGAGCCAGGATTCGATCTTTGGGTAACTCACAACAACGAGTCTCCATAGAAAATTCATTATGAATACCACCCACACAGGCATGGAATTTATATTCTTGTCTATTGTCCCCAATAATCGTTTTGAGGGTATCGCTTAAGTCCTGGAAGTGTGGATGAAAGTTCAGAGCCATACCTATATAGTCATTGTTGAAAAAGTAGCTTTTAGCCCGTGGTGCCCCATTGGCAGGCAACGAATCTGCTGGTTGTATGGAGGTAAGTTTTATTTGGATAATGCCCTCAGTCTCATAGATGCTAAAACCAAGAAAAGTCATTTCTAGATCCTTGAATTAAAAGGGATCATTTGATAACAATCAAAAAATTTAAAAAAACGAAAAATTATCTTCCCCTGATTCCTAAATGGAATGAAAGTCTTGTCGATGGTTAAAAATTTCTGGATAATCGAATTCCTCTCATAAAAAGCTAAATTGCTCTGCTCCTATGAAGCTAAATTACCGTCTGTTTAACGCAATTATTTTTGATTTTGATGGTGTCATTTTGGATAGCGAGCCGATTCACTACGAAGCTTGTAACTATGTACTAAAAGATATTGGCTTTAATCTTGATTACGAAGAATTTAAAAAAAGTTATTTAGGTTTAGCTGACAAAACATTATTTCCGCAATTATTGGCTAGTAAAAGATTGAATCTGCCATTGGATAAAATCGATCAAATGATCGATAAAAAACAAAATTATTTTACGTCTATCATTCGTGATAAAAAGGCATTGCCGGTTATTAACGGTGTGGCTCAATACATCAAACAAGCTGTTAACGCAGCAAAAAAACTTGCCATTTGTAGTGGCGCAGCCCAAAAAGAAATTTTAACCGTACTGAAAAAACTAGAGCCTGACATTCAGGTGTCTCATTTCAATACCATCGTGACAGCTGATGAGGTCCGCTATGGAAAACCCTCGCCTGAGGGCTATTTACTCACCGCGCAAAAATTAGGACTACTTCCTAATCAATGTCTGGTGATTGAAGACTCACCGCACGGCATTATGGCCGCAAAAGAAGCTGGAATGTCTGTCGTTGCTCTACTCACTTCCTATCAGGAAGCAGAGTTACTGAAGGCAGATTATATTACCCGTGATTTTGAAACCTTGGGGCTTGTTCATTAAGCTTTTTGGGTATCAATTTTTATTTCTTCATCGCCTTTGATTACCGCATTAATGCTCGTTGTATTAATAATGAATTCCTTTTAGGAGTTCCATTCAGAAAATCTTTCTCTTTATATAAATTAAATAAAAAGTAATAATCTTAATCAATAAGATTAATAAATGATCTTTTGTGCTAATTATTAGAGGAAGTCCCCTGATGAATAAACAACAGATATTGCTTGCAGAACAACCGGCAATTGATTTAATCGAACCAATCAGAAATCTTGGTGCGGGTATAACTGAGCTTGATTTGGCTGAAAACAAACTCGGATCCAAAAGCACAGAAGAAATTATTCAGGTTTTAGCGGCCATTCCTGATAGGATAACGTCACTCAATTTGTCTTGTAATGGTTTTGGTGAGAAGAGCATCGATGAAATCATTCAAATTTTATCGGCTATTCCCAAGACTGTAAGACATCTGGACTTTGGTGGAAATTTTTTTGACGAGCTAGAAAAAGGCGCTCTAGCGAGGATTCTTGCAGCGCTACCCCATACAGTCTCTTCGCTCTCATTAGTTGGGAATACTTTTCCCCAAGACGGTATGGAGTTAGCTCAAGCCTTTGCATGTCTCGGACCAAACCTCTTAACGCTGGATCTTTACTTCACAGCGCTGGCCAGGCTCTCAACAGAGCACTTAAAGCTATTAAAAAATTCGTTACCTTACGTGCAAATCATCTATTTAGAGTATGATGAGATGGTGACGATGGGGCCGGAAAAAGTGAGAATTTTAAATGAGGCTTTTCCCAACGCTGAAGAGATTATTGTGCTTGACGGTACTGCGGAAACAGCTGCTCTCGATGTGATCGGAAGAGCCAATTCGCTTAAAAAACTGGGGTTCAAAGTAAACGTACCGTCGCTTGTAAATCAGTGTGTGTTCTTTATAAATAGAGACGCTCCGAATCATGAGTTAGCTTCTCTTCCGGTAGAATTGCAGGAAAAGGTTAATATCCTCCCAAAATGCTGAGAAGTACCTTGATTAATAAGTGAAGGTACTTTTATTTAGAATTGAGCCATTAACAGGGGTTAATAAGGGTAAGAAAAACCATTTAGTTAACATTTAGATGGCGCCTTTAATTCAGGCCATATCCCTCCGGGTGCAAAATTTAGCTATATCTATACGAAGCCAGCTACTTATAACTATAAGTGCATTATTCCTACCTTGTTAGGGTTTGGATGACAGGAGGGGTTATTGTCAAGTAATAGAAAACAGCCTGGCACTCATTCAGGCTGTTTTCATGATTTTTAAAAGTTGCAAAATAAGACGAATTAAAATGAATTAACCTTTTCCTGTAATTCTGTCGGAAGAGAAGCTAACTCATGATTCGGAGTGTCTCTATTTATAAAGAACGCACACTGATTCAGGAGTGAGGGTACCACTGATTTAATCTCTTGTTTGCGAAGGAAGTTAGCCAGGACCAAATTGAGATCGTTGCTGTCGTTTAATGCGACGCCCTCCTTAATAAAAATAATATTCTCACGGGCAACGTTCGGGAAAATATCAAACAAGGCCGCTAACTTTTGTTCTGAAATGCTTGATACTTCATCATAAGATAAATAAATTTTGCGCAAATGAGGTAAGGAGTTTTTTAACTTAATTAAGCTTTTTAAAGATAAGCCACCTAACAGGGTTTCCGTTAAATCCATCGTTATTATGTTGGGAGAAAGGCCGGTGAAGGCTTCAGCCAGTTCGTCAGCTTCGCTTAGCCCAAAAGATTGTCGACTCAGGATGAGCTCACTTAGACCGTCTGGTATAGCCGCGAAAGCCCTTTTTAAAACGTTGCCTGGTAGTATATCCAGAAGATTGTAGCTTAAATCCAGGGTAGTTATCGTTTTGGGAATGGATGACAATATTTCGATTAAATGGTCGCCATTGCGATAATTAAGATGGTTGCTCGCCAAGCTAAGTGTAGTTACCCATGGTGGAATGGTTTTTAATACCTGAGTTACTTTGTCAATGTTTTTGAGCCCCAGGTAATTTTCGCTCAAATCAAGTCGCGTAGTGTCTGTGCTAAGGGTTTTTATTGATTTTGCCAAATTAACTTTTGAATCGTTTAGTTTTAAAGTTGGAAGACCGCTCATTATAAATTCCTCTGATTATATTCATGCAACAAAGATATTAACTGCTCTTTTTGGTTGCAATTGTTTCATTTAGAATTTAAATAATACAGAGAAAAATTGTCTTGGCTTGATTCCATTGAGGAATAGATAAAGGACGTTACCCATCCCTGGGTTGAAGCAACACGTTAACCACCAATGGCATTAACCCTTGTCTGTAACTCCTGGGGAAGGCAGTCGAGGTCAGCCATGCCAAAAGAACGTTTTACAAAAAAAGCGCTTAGATTAACGAGTGAAGGGGGTGGAATATTGAATCCTAATGTTCTAAGTAAATTGGTTTTTACAAACAAATTGGTGGTATCCGAAGGGCTGCCAATAATGTTGATACTTTCAATATTCGGAAAACTATCATGCAAGAGTCTCACCTTTTGGGGACCCATGGCCACCATCTCATCATAATCTAAAAAGACGGTTTTCAAGTAAGGTAGCGAGTTGTTTAACTGCTTTAAGGTTTCTAATGATAATCCAGATAATTCGGTGAAATACAAATCGAGAGTCGAGAGATTAGGGCCTAAGGTTGCAAAAGCCTGGGCTAATTCTTCTCCGTCTTGAAGAAAGGGATTTCCAACCAATGAGAGGAAATCCAACGTTGGTGGCACTCCGGCAAAAACCTGTTGGAGACCGCCCTGTTCCAATTCACCCAGTGAGTTTGCATCTAAATAAAGCTGTCTCACCGTACCAGGAATTTTAGCTAAAATTTTTACCAAGTCCTCGACGCTTTTTTTAGAAAGTTGATTGGAAGATAAATTTAATGAAGTAATCCACTCCGGTATGGATGATAAAATTTGCTCAATTTCTTCTGTACTCTTGAGTCCGAGTTCATTATCACTCAAATCAAGTTCCGTTGTTTCTCTGGAAATGTTTTGAATTGGCTCGTTTAAGTGAATTGCCGGTTGTTGGTCAATCGATATACGCAAACTGCTCATATTTTTTCCTCAATTAATCATTGATTTATGCATTTTGTAATTTAAATGGATTCCTTGATTTTTATTTTCGCATTTTAGATGAGAATAATACAGCGAAATATTGTCTGAAATCGATACCTGAAAGGAATGAGACTTAACGAGTCGGAGAGAATGGCCTGGGCGCGTTTTTAATGGTCTAACGGTGTCAGGTTATTAAAAACCGAATTACACGAGCCTTGCTTTTTCAAAGCCAGGCATTGTTATAATTAGATCAATAACATTGATGTTATCTTAGAACAAAGTGTCATTGGACTAGTGATAAATTTTAGAAGGTTATCAATATGAACACTGAATTACCGGAGCAGCTAACTGACTTGATCGTAAAAAGGTTAAGTGAGGCCAGGGACGATTTGAAAAAACAATTTTCCTTTGAGCATCCTGTAAAAGTTGCACGCCATTTCGCTCTGGATAATCTTCTTCCTAAGGAAATCGCAGAGGAAATCTATGCTAACTTTCCTAAACCCAAGGACATGCATGTATTAAGTCATCGTGGGGAATTAAAGCTACGGTATAGTCATCTAAAGGATACATCCAGTCTGATACAGGATATAAACAAGGCGATTCAAAACCCACGAGTGGTTGCTGAAATTGAAGCGATTACAGGGATCAAAAACCAAATACCCGATCCCTCGCGATTTGCGGGTGGTATCAGTATGTTACTCAAGGGATATTACATCAATCCTCATTTAGATAATTCGCATGATATCGATAAAAAATTCTATCGCACTGTTAATTTACTTCTCTATGTTTCACCGAATTGGAAGGAAGAAAATGGCGGCAATTACGAATTATGGGATCAATCACTTAAAAATCGTATTGTTGTTCCCTGTTTTTTTAATCGTCTGGTTGTGATGGAAACCAATCGCATTTCTTGGCACTCTGTTAATAAAGTCTTATGTGATGCCCCCCGCTGTTGTGTATTCAATTATTTTTTTTCCGAGCAATCACCGGCAGGCGAACCTTATTTAAATATTAATTCTTTTCTGAATCCCCTCTATAGACCTCGCGCTGAACAAAAAATTCGGTGCGCAATTGCTAATGTAAAGCATGCAATTTTGAACAAGATACGATAATACACTGGATAGGTGTAGCAACTGTCTTGAAATGGAAATTCAAAACAGTTGCTAAAGGGTACTTATTTAGTGCTGGTATAGGCTGGGCATGATGGGCAAAAGAGACCACAACCTGAAACGAGGGCAGTAGAGCCAACGATTGCTACTAAAAATAGTATTGTTTTCATGACATTTCCTTATTATTTAGTGCTCGTGTAGGCTGGGCATGATGGACAAAAGAGACCACAACCTGAAACCAGGGCAGTAGAGCCAACGATTGCTACTAAAAATACTATTGTTTTCATGACATTTCCTTATTATTTGGTGCTCGTGTAGGCTGGGCATGCTGGGCAAAAGAGACCACAACCTGAAACGAGGGCAGTAGAGCCAACGATTGCTACTAAAAATAGTATTGTTTTCATGACATTTCCTTATTATTTGGTGCTCGTGTAGGCTGGGCATGATGGGCAAAAGAGACCACAACCTGAAACCAGGGCAGTAGAGCCAACGATTGCTACTAAAAATACTATTGTTTTCATGACATTTCCTTATTATTTAGTGCTCGTGTAGGCTGGGCATGATGGACAAAAGAGACCACAACCTGAAACCAGGGCAGTAGAACCGACGATTGCTACTAAAAAGATGATTGTTTTCATTTATTAGCATCCTTGCATAAGTGTTGACATACATAGTATATATACAGTTTTAAAAATTGACAAATTGCATATTAAAAAGCACAAATGTTCTTTAAATGAAAAAGTTAATTGTGTATTGATACTCTTATTATAGTCTTTGTACGGATAAGTATTCTTCAGACTTGGATTGCAATAACAAGGGCGCTTAGAGTCAACGGTCTCTATAGAGTCTGTATTGAGGTATTGGCGTCCGGATCAGGTGAGCCCCTAACCCGGATTACCTTTAACTATTAGTAACAAGTAGCATCGTAACAGGTTGGGCAACAACGTTTGGTAACAACAGGTCTGGCAACCACGACTGTTTTACAGCAAGTACTGTCAACAACAGCAGTTCTTACATTTCCGCAACAGGGGGTGGCTACAACGGGTGAAACAGTATAATCGCTTCCAGCCATATCCATACAACCACAACCAGTTAGACTGACTACTATCGGTATCAATGCTATCCCTTTCATAGTTAACCTCTAGTTTAGGTAGGTAGCTTGAGTGTATATTATTTATTCTTTTTGCGCAAGTTTTGCCTATTTCGGGGTGAGGATACAAACGTGTCTATTGCCCTTTTTAAAGACATCCAACACCGAGTTAAGCCCGGTGTTGTGGTTTGTACTTATTATTCTACATCCTATGTAGACAAGTCCTTATGCGCAATACACATGTAAAAAAAGCAGCAATGCTTTTTGCACATGCAAGCGATTTTCGCTTTGGGTAAACAAGGCGGCTGCAGGTTCGTCTGGCAGGGTTACAGAGACTTCTTTACCACGAGCCATCGGCATACAATGCATAAAAATAGCTTCTGGTTTGGCATGAGCCATGAGTTGTTCATTCACCTGAAAATCAGTAAATGAAGTCTCGTCGGTTTCTTGCTCAAATCCCATACTTGTCCACACATCGGTGTAAACGGCGTGAGCGTCACGAACTGCTGTTTCCGGTGTTGAATGACTGTGAATCATTCCAGGTGCTGCCTCCATGCTCTTGGCAAGAAGCACCTCATTAGGTTGATTGGCTGGAGGACAGCAATAGTTTATTGTTATGCCGAGTTGGGGTGCCATTAATAACAGACTATGAAGAATATTATTACCATCACCAATATAGGCCAACGTTAAACCGGCCAGGGTATTGAAATATTCCTGTAGGGTCAGTAAATCAGCAAGGATCTGGCAAGGATGATACAAGGCGGATAATCCATTGATAAGGGGGACATTGGCGTAAGTCGCCATTTCTTCCAAACCTTGATCATCATGGGTTCGCACCATAATGAAATCGCAATAACCGTTTAATACTCGGACCAGGTCCCGTGGTTCTTCCGATTTTCGGGTCGTGCTGACACTTTCTACAGCTGTACCCCCCAGACTTTGCATGGCAAGAGAGAAACTTAAGCGGGTCCGGAAAGAGGGTTTTTCAAAAATCATCGCCAGATTCTTATGCAACAAGACATTAGAATAATTTTCTGGTTTCTCTTTCACTAGTTTGGCGAGTGTCAAGATGGCCAGGATATCCTGGTTGTTGAGTTCCATCCCTGTTAAAACATGCCTGGTTTTCGAAGGATGCCTGATTTGCTGATAGAGTTTTTGCAACGGTTTGACAAAAGGTTCTTCTGCACGGTTGTGGCAAAGGCTTTGTACCATCATTGCAGCGGCTTCATAAGTGGATGCGTAGGGAATATGGTGTTGCAGGGCAAACGATAAATAATCCAGATGAGCGTCAACCACCAGGATTAGATCAGGATTCTTGCCTGACTTGAGTTCGTCGATAAGCGTAAATCCTGCGTTTGCCAGGGTTATCAACAATGGATCATTTTTAGCAAAACCAGAAGTAAAAACAACCTTGACGTTTTGCTCATCGCAGTGATTACCTGCAGCAATCTGTGCTTTTAAGTAAGCTTCATGAGGTGTCAAACCGATACCCATGACTTCGCCAGTACCCTTCATTTCCGGGCTAAGGAATGGGGTTGACGTTGAAAATTTGCGGAAAGGTAAGACGGCTTCTTTCACACAATAATAGGGTAAGGTGACGGGTGTTAAACAGCGTTGTTCTTTAAGTGAAATGCCCAGCATGCAATTGACTGCAATTTCTATTAAAGGAATACCTGTTGCTTTGCAGATAAAAGGAGTGGTTCTTGATGCTCTGGGATTGACTTCAATCAAAAATACCTCAGACCCTTTTACTGCAAATTGCACATTCATAAGACCTTTCAGTTTTAAGGCACGCGCCAGAATTTTCGTTTGTTTATGAAGAAGATTAGTGAGAGCCAAAGGAAGTTTATAAGGGGGCGTTATACATGCTGAATCACCCGAATGAACACCCACTGCTTCGATGTGTTCGAGGACTGTGGGAATAAAGATATCGTCGCCATCCGATACAGCGTCAATATCGACCTCAATCGCACCCGTAAGAAACTCCTCCAGTAAAACAGCGTGTGATGTCGTTTTAAAGAGCGTTTTAAGCTTGGCAACCAGGCTCTCTTTATTGGCCACAATTTCCATACCACGGCCACCCAAGACAAAAGAGGGTCGAATAATCAGGGGAAAACCAAGCGTTTCTAAAGCCTGATCGAGTTCATCAAGATGGGTAATCGCCCGATTTTTAGGTTGTTTTAAGCCTAAATGGACGATTAAATCCCGGAATTTATCCCTGTCTTCGGTGATGTTGACCAGTTCAGCAGTTAATCCTAGCAAAGGAACGCCATCCTGATGGAGCCTGTCTACCAGATTTAACGGCGTTTGTCCGCCAAATTGCAGAACGACGGCTGTCGGTTTTTCATGCTCAATCACATCGCGTACTTTTTCATAGGTTAGTGGCAGAAAATAAAGTTTGTCAGCAACATCATAATCAGTAGACACGGTTTCCGGATTGCAATTAACCATGATGGTTTCAAAGCCTGCCTTGGCAAATGCCTGCATGGCTTTGACGCAGACATAATCAAATTCGATGCCTTGTCCGATACGATTGGGACCACTGCCAATAAGCATAATCTTGGTTGTCGTCCCGGGCTTCGATTCGCAATACTGTTGGTAGGTGCTGTACAGATAGGCAGTGGCTGTTCGAAATTCACCGGCACAGCTATCGACACATTTATAGACTGGTTGTATCCCAAGTTCTTGCCGGTAAGATCGCACCTCTGCTTCTGTGCTATGGATAAGTTTGGCGAGCCGTTGATCAGAAAAACCATGTTTTTTCAGAGTTAACAAGGTGGTTTGATCGAGATCATACAACGATTGGCCGCCAAGGTTTTGTTCCAGGGTAACGATTGTTTTAATTTGGTGTAAAAACCAGGGATCAATAAACGAAGCAGCATGCACTTCTTCAACGCTAAAGCCGCGACGAAAACTTTCCGCAAGACACCAGAGATGCGTACTGGTATGTCGTTTGAGTAACACTTTTAACGCATCATCATCTAATTCATGTAACGAATCGAAACCCGACGCATTAATTTCCAGACTTAAGATGGCCTGTTGCAAACTTTCCGCGAAAGTACTACCAATCGCCATCACTTCTCCCACAGAGCGCATTTGTGGGCCGCGAGCCAGGTCTTGCGCGTTAAATTTCTCATCATGAAAGCGAGGTATTTTGACTACGGTGTAGTCAATGCTTGGTTCAAAAGAAGCGGGTAAGATGCCGCCGGTAATTTCGTTTGGTAATTCGTCCAGGGTATAACCGACCGCAAGCTTGGCAGCAATTTTGGCAATGGGAAAACCAGTTGCTTTTGAAACCAGCGCGGAAGAGCGAGAGACCCGCGGGTTCATTTCGATGACGACCATCCTGCCATTTTGGGGATTAAGAGCGAATTGAACATTTGAACCTCCGGTGTCAACACCAACCGCACGCAGTACGGCAAAAGCTGCGTCACGCATGGCTTGATATTCATCATCGGTAAGCGTTTGGATGGGGGCGACGGTGATCGAGTCACCCGTGTGAATTCCCAAGGGGTCAAAATTTTCAACACCACAGACTACAATGCAATTATCCTTTTTATCGCGTACCACTTCTAATTCAAATTCTTTCCAACCGATAAGCGCTTCATCGATGGAAATTTCCTGGCAACCTGGTTGGGAAAAAGCGTGTTTGAACGCCGCTATGGCTTCTTCTTCACTATGTACAACGGCTGCTCCGGCACCACCCAGGGTGAAGGAGGAGCGGACGATGAGAGGTAAGCCCAAATTCTGCATGATTTGTTTAGCACTATCCAGGCTAGTAGCGGAGTAACTTTTAGGAACATTTAAACCAATCTCTTTCATTTTCTCATGAAACAAGGTTCTGTCTTCGGCAATCGTGATTGCGTTAATGGATGCCCCAATTAATTCAACCTGATATTGGGCTAACATACCTTCTTTATGCAGCGCTAAAGCGCAATTAAGAGAGGTTTGCCCGCCGAGGGTAGCAATAAGGGCATCCGGGCGTTCTTTGGCAATAATTGCGCTCACTGAAGCAGTCGTAATGGGTTCAATATACGTCGCGTCGGCTAAATCAGGATCGGTCATAATAGTAGCTGGATTCGAATTAACGAGAATGACTCGATAACTTTCTTCACGCAGGGCTTTTAAGGCTTGGGTACCTGAATAATCAAATTCACAGGCTTGGCCAATATTGATTGGGCCGGAGCCGATCACCAAAATGCTTTTAATGTTAGTGTTTTTTGGCATACTGCACCTCGTGAAAAAACTGCTGGAACAGGATCATGAGTTCGTTTGGTCCTGGATTCGCTTCAGGATGTCCTTGAAAAGAAAAGGCGGGGGCATTGCGATGGGCAAGCCCGGCAATTGTTCCATCAAACAAGGAAATATGAGTAGTAATTAGATGCTCGGGTAATGAGTGCTCATCGACGACAAAACCGTGGTTCTGACTGCTAATAAAGACAGTGCCGGTTTTACAGCATTTAATGGGGTGATTGGCACCATGATGGCCAAACTTCATTTTCCTTGTCTTTGCACCGGCTGCCAGCGCTAAAATCTGATGGCCTAGGCAAATACCAAAGATGGGGATTTGTTGCTCTAATAATTGAGAGGCCAGGTGAATGACTGACTCACAACTTTCCGGATCGCCTGGTCCATTAGAGAGTAATACACCGTCAGGAGAAAAGCGTGTTAATTCGCTAAAACTAATCGTATCGGGTACTACTGAAATTTTGATAGGGTAAGTTGCCAGGGTTTTTAAAATGGCTGTCTTCACGCCACAATCAATAACGACAATATGCGCTAACGCATCGATGGGATCAGCATAGAGATACGCTTTTTTGGTCGAAACCAGGGTTGCCAGATTACTCCCTTCCATATGCGCTAACGCATCGATGGGATCAGCATAGAGATACGCTTTTTTGGTCGAAACCAGGGTTGCCAGATTACTCCCTTCCATGGCTGGCGCACTTTGTAGCATCGATAGCGCCTGGTCAGGCGTGATGGAATCGACGGTCACTATACAACCATTTTGACTGCCTTGTTCGCGCAAATGCAGGGTGAGTGCGCGGGTATCTATCTCTGTCAAGGCAGCAATATGATGTTTCAGAAGAAAATTCTCCAGGCTATCTTGTGCGCGCCAGTTACTATAATGAGGTGAATAGTCTCTGAACACGGCTGCAGCGGCATGGATTTTTTCTGATTCATGATCGGCTTGATTAACACCGACATTGCCGAGGTGGGGTGTCGTAAAATTAATAATTTGGCCAAAATAGGACGGATCGGTCAAAATTTCCTGATAGCCTGTTTGTGAGGTATTAAAGACCATCTCTCCCAAGGCGTGGGTTTTTGCACCAATCGCTTTCCCTTGAAAGAGAGTGCCATCAGCCAAGATGAGGAAAGCCATTTTCTGTCTCCTTAAGAAGCTCGGAAAGCGAGCAATTTTTTTCAACGGCTTCGCTTACCCAAAGACCGACTTGATGGTGTGCATCCCTAAATGGCATTCCTTGTAAAACCAGGGACTCCAGGATCGCTGTTGCATCCAAATAACCACTGGTTGCTTTCTTATGCATTAACTCGGTATTGAAGGTGAGGCTTTGCAGAAAAGGGGAAATAATTTGCAGGCAAGCAGTCAGTGTATTGACCGTATCAAATAAACTTTCTTTGTCTTCCTGCATGTCTTTGTTGTAAGCAAGCGGCAAGGCTTTCATCACCGTCAAGATACCGGTTAAATGACCAAAGACCCGCCCGCTTTTGCCGCGAATTAATTCTAGCACGTCAGGATTTTTCTTATTGGGCATTAGCGACGAGCCGGTCGAAAAGGCATCATCAAGGGTAATAAAATTGAATTCCTGGGTTGCCCAAAGAATAAGATCTTCTGCCAAACGTGATAAATGCATCATGATAAGAGCAGCAATAGAGCAAAACTCAATGATAAAGTCGCGATCGCTGACTGCATCCAGTGTATTACTAATCACCCCCTTAAAGCCCAGTTTTTCGGCGACCCACTGTCTATCCAAAGGCAGATTACTCCCTGCGAGGGCACCAGCACCAAGGGGCGAAAAATTCATTCGTTCATGCCAATCATGCATGCGGCTCAGGTCACGGCTGAACATGGCATCAAAGGCCGCAAAATAGTGCCCTAAATAAATAGGCTGAGCCTGTTGCAGATGAGTGTATCCAGGCATCTTGGTATTAGCATGCCGGGTGGCCAAATCCTGCAAAACTTCCTTGAGTGTTTGCAAGAGGCTGCTTATCTGTGCACCGGCTTCCCTGGTATACAGTCTCAGATCGAGAGCGACCTGATCATTACGGCTGCGGCCAGTATGTAATTTCTTACCAAGATCGCCTGTTTTTTGAATGAGCAACTGTTCAACAAACATGTGAATGTCTTCACAGTTTTCATCAAGAACATGTTGTCCTTTGGTTATTTCCAACTCAATTTCGGCAAGTGCTTTATTAATAGACTGTGCTTCATCATGGCTTAAAAGACCCTGACGTGCCAGCATGCTGGCATGCGCCTGACTGCCAGCAATGTCATGACGGTAAAGGATCTGATCAAAAGCCAGTGACGCATTAAATTTCACCACACTTGGATCAAGCGGCTTTTTAAATCGGCCGCCCCAGGTTTTATTCGTCATACTTGCCACCCCTTATGAACCATGCCGTATACTTTTGCTGACAAAGAGAAAAGATTGATAAACCCTTCCGCATCTTTTTGATTGTAAACATTATCCTCCTCAAAGGTAGCGAGAGCAGGATTATGTAAACTGTATTCAGATTGCATACCGCAAGGAATGAGATTGCCTTTAAACAGTTTTAACTTGACTGTGCCGGTGATATGTTTCTGCGTCACTGCAATCAAAGCGTCCAGGGCTTCTTTCGCTTGAGAAAACCATCGTCCCTCGTAAACAAGATTGGCATAGCTTTGTTGTAGAGATTGCTTCAAATGGAGCGTGGCTCGATCAAGGCATAGGCTTTCCAACATCTTATGCGCTTTATAAAGCACTGCGGCAGCCGGTGCTTCATAGACTCCCCTGATTTTCATCCCTACCAGCCGATTTTCAACGATATCAGCCACACCGATGCCATGGGCTCCTGCCCGCTGATTCAGTTCTGTTAATAAAGCGACTGGATCCATGGCTTTATTATTCAAAGCCACAGGGACACCTTGTTCGAAATCGATAGTCATCAGTTCAGGCGTATCAGGTGTCTGTTCAAGTGTCGCGGTCATTAGCAATAAATCGTCGGGTTGCCCCTGACTGGGATCTTCCAGAACACCGCCTTCATGGGAGATATACCAAATATTATGATCGCGAGAATAAGGCGCCTTTGGTGTTACCGGGACATCAATACCATGTGCTTTGGCATAATCGATTGCTTCCTGGCGTGACTTAATTTCCCAGGATCGCCAGGGGGCAATAATTTGCAATTGAGGAGCCAGTGCTTTCACGGTGTACTCGAAACGAACTTGATCATTGCCTTTGCCAGTTGCGCCATGGGCAATCGCATCAGCGTTTTCTTGCAAAGCAATTTCAACCAGTTTTTGTGCAATTAAAGGTCTTGAGATCGTTCCTAAAATATATTGCTCTTCATACAACGCGCCAGCCTTCACCAGTTGCCACAGGTAATTGGTGACAAACTCTTCCTGTACATTGACCACATAAGCGTTGGTTGCGCCACTTTTAATGGCTTTCTGCTTAATGGCTTGCAAATCTTCTTGTTGGCCAAGATCACAAATGACTGCAATCACTTCAGCCTGGTAGTTTTCTTTCAGCCAGGGGATCATGACAGAGGTATCGAGGCCTCCTGAATAAGCTAAGGCAATTTTTTTAATGGTTGTGGTCATTCGTGTCTCCTAATAGTATTTCTTTAAGTCGTGAACAGGGTTGGTTAATTCCTGGGGTTTAACATCAGCTACCAATTGACCGCCTTTGAGAACGACCAGGCGATCACTCATTTTGGTGAGAAAATCCAAATCATGCGAGGCAATCACCATGGTAACCCCCATGGATTTAACGGAATGCAGTAAGCTAACAACGTCTTCAATGGTTGCCAGATCCAGGCCGGAAGTTGGTTCATCACAAAGTAATAAGTTGGGTTGCATCATCAGACTGCGAGCCAGGGCTACGCGTTGTTTTTGTCCCCCGGAGAGTTGATGAGGGTAAGACGCTGTTTTGTCTGCTATGCCAAGTGTATTTAACAGGGCTAGTGCTTCCTTGTCGTGCTGACTTGCCTTATTTTGCAGTTTGGGAGCGTAAGTTAAGTTTTCTAACACCGTCATATGAGGAAACAGCTGGAAGTCTTGAAACATAAATCCGCTTTTACCTGAGAAGTCGATAGTTCCTGAATCAAGGACTTCCAATTTTTGTATACAACGCAGCAGCGTCGATTTTCCTCCACCCGAAGGACCAGCCAACCCAATAATCTGATGGGCAGCAATACTCAAATTCAGCTGATCTAATACAGGGGTAGAGCCAAAATTTTTGCAGGCATTATTGATGTACAGCATCATGCCCTCCTTGTTCGATTTTTTTGCCTAAATATTCAATGAGTAAAACCAGACCGTAGTAGTAACAACCAGCAATACACAACGGTAAAAAATAGGTAAACTGTTCGGCAGCAATGGATTGTGCTTTGCGCATCAGATCCATACCACCAATAGTGGAGATCAAAGCGGTCTCTTTAAGAAGCGCGATCATTTCATTAATGAGGGCTGGCAAAATATTCTTGATGACTTGCGGTAAAATAATATCTTTCCATAAATAAAAGGTTGGAATTTGTAATGTTTTTGCTGCCTCGAATTGCCCCTTAGGCAAATTTTCTATTCCGGATCGCAGAATTTCAGCAATATAAGCAGAGCTATTAAGACCGAAGGTCAGTATTCCAGCAACCAGGATATCGAGTCGCAAACCGAGCAACCCAGGTACGGCAAAATAGATGAAGCTTAATTGTAGAATTAATGGTGTTCCTCTTATTATTGAAACAAAACGATTAATCAGTAATTTCGCCATCCCGTTATAACGCAAAATGGCAAGAATTGTCCCCAGCAGGATGCCTATGAGCATCCCGCCTGCCAGGAGTTCTAACGTAAGTACAGTGCCTTGACCGATAAAGAGGAGATTTTGTTTTAACTCGTCCATTTGCCACCCTCCAACCAGATTTTTTGAAGTTTGGCGATTTCCCCTTTGGTTTTTAACGTATTGAGGGCTCGATTAACCTGTGCTTTCAATAAGGAATTCTTTTTGAAGACCAACCCGTAACCATCGGTTGCTTTAGCAATAATGGTGTAGTTTAAGCCGGGATTTTTTTTGCTGAAGATGGCTCCCTGAGCACCATCGACAAGAACGACATCCACATGGCCGGCTTTTAGTGCTTCTATTGCCTGGTTGTTATTATCCATTGCCACAATATTTCCTTGGGGAAACTGTTTTTTCAACCAAATTTCCATCGTGCTGCCTAGTTGGCAAGCTAATTTTTTTCCTGCCAGTTGTGAAGGGTTATTGATGGGGTCTGTTTGATTAAACACCGCTGCCATTCCCTCAAAATAGTAGGGTGTACTAAAATCAAAATTCTTTTTCCGATCTTCAGTGATGGTAATCGTTGAGATGGCAATGTCAGCTTGTCCTGCACTTAGCGCTGGTAAGATAGAGCTAAATTGCATATTGTCAAAAACGGCTTTTTTGCCTAATTCTTTAGCAACAAGCTTTGCCAGATCAATATCGAACCCCTTAATTTCACCTTGCTCTTGATATTCAAAAGGTGGATATTCTGCGGAGGTGATAAAATGGATTTCATCGATCTCATTTTCGTTTCCACATCCAGAAAGAAAAAGAATTGATGCACTTAACAGGCAAGGTATTAGTTTTCTCATGATAGTTATATATCCAAAATATATCCATTTTTTGACTATATTTGATTTTGCCTTGTGATGTCAACCATTAATGAATATAATTTCTATTTTTATGATTCTGCATTCATTTTGGGGGCGAGAAATGTCACATGATAATCTGCTTGACGGCCACATATTGAGTATCGTGCAAATACAAGAGATTGCTGAGCAAAGTGATTTGCAGCAGGCGTTGAAAGAAAGGGGTTATGATATCCCGCAAGCGACCTTGTCCCGCCGACTTAAAAAATTGAAAATTGCTAAAGTGGCAGGCATTTATCGGGTCGTTGATTTTAATCCGCCCAATCTACCTTTGGTTTTAAATGCACAGGTATCAGAGTATGGTTTGGTTGTTTTACATACCCAGCCAGGCCATGCGAATAGCCTTGCTTTGTTTATTGATAAAAAATATGTCGCTTTTTACCCGCAACAAGCCAATAGCTCAGGGATTCTAGGTACTATCGCGGGAGATGATACGGTGCTTCTTATTGTCAAAAGCAAAGTGGATTTGGAGCAGGTCATCCAAATCCTGCAGGCAGAGTTTCCCTATCTGAAAATTTCTTGAAAGACGTTCTAATGGTTTCCTACCCCTCATGAACTATCTATGTCCTTCTGTTTCAGGTCAGGGCTGGAAAACTTGGTGTTGCTACGTCTTGATTGTCTTCCGTTGTGTGTTCAGTAGCGGGTATCTTTCCTGCCACTGCAGATTTTGCTATTGCTACTGGCGCTTTAGTTGTTACTACTTGTTTTTGTTTTACAGGGTAAAGACAATGTTGTCTTGATAGATCTTCGATCTCATCGGCCGCTTTTTCCAACCGATGTGCAAGATCAAAAATAGGGGCTTGCTCCGGGTCACGCTGATAATGCCGGATATTATGCATTCTTATCTCGCTGAGGGGCGTAGTAGCAGGGGCTCTAAATAAGGTTAGGCCTGGTGTATTGCGATAATACCAAGGTTTAAACCCAGTTAGATCCGGTAGCGCCGGGTAGGAGTGCCATGGGTAAAAATCGGTGGTACCTGATGACCAGCTAATCATAACAGTGGGTTTTTCACCCCTAATCAGTTCGACCTTTTCAATAACAAATTTCATATAATAAGACCACAAAAATTAACAAATCTCCAAATTGTACAATAATTGTTAATCTAGGGCAATTTTTCTAGTACTATTTGGGCAAAATGCTCTATTCGAGAAGCAAGAGGGCGATCCATCGTTAAGTGTTTATTAAGAAAAAGCCAATGCAAATAACGAATCGCCAGGGATTCATTTTTACTGCCAGTGGGTTTCTGTTGAGCGGCGAAACATTGATATAGACGATGTTGCTGATACGCTTCGGAGTCAAGTTCATCACGTAATATCTGTTGATAAAAGGTATTCACCCAATCGTCAGCACTACTTTCTTTCAATTGCTGACGGACTGAACGCAAGGTTTGGGTTATTTTTTCATGCCAGTCGTTGATGCAATGGCAGGCATTTACTAATTCCGATTGGGATATTTCTTCGACAGCATAAGCCAGCCAGCAACAAAGCAATAACAAGTTAACATTGAGGCCTTCCTGTTGCTGAAAAGCCAGGCAAGCCTCTTTAACTTGTTCGTCGCGATAAACCTGCAAGGAAAATTGCCAGAAGGGATTATCCAGCGACGTAAACAGCGATTGGGTTATATTGGATTGTGCCATAGATTTTTGTGGATCAGGTTAGCCTTGTCTTAATTCAATGACTGTAACATGTAATGCTTCCTGGCCAATATTTAAATCCTGATGCGCTTCTTTACCCTGAGTAACACTTAGATAAATGGGTTTTTTCGGATGCAATTTTATAAAGGTTTCTTTTCCTGACTGATAAATAACTTTAAGGATGCCGCTTTCTTCCGGGATGACGATTCGAGCAAATTGATGGGTATGGAAAGGTAACTGTTGTTTAGGGCAGATCGTGGTTTTCCAGACTTTGGTTAGCTTATTTTCTATTAACAATTCACGTTTTGTCTCGCAGGTTGAGGTGGCTGCAGACACAAATTGATTCGCCAAAAGCAAAAGTAAAGCGGTTAATCGCACCATTTCTCCACTCCTGTGAGCTGTTCTGAATTTTAAACAAGCCAAAACATAGCATGAATAAATGCTCATTGAAATAGCAGTTAATATTTTATTAATAAAAAAAGATTATATTTGTTGCATACTGTTTTTTTTATGTGCGAATTATTATGGGAAGAAAAGCATACACCACCGCTGTAAGATTTTTGCGTGATGTGACTCAACTTGATTTTTTTGGTTGGGCTGATGATGATTTGCAAGTTGATGCAGTCGCTTATGTCTCCTATAAAGAGTTTGAAAAATGCGCTTTAATCTTAAAAATTCCTGCAAACATTCGCCAAAGGATGTGTCTTGAATTCACCCCTCATTTTTTAAGAATTACCGTTCCTAAAATCAATGTAAAACCGATGAGTACCGAGCTCGGTAAATTCATGCTTGCGACAATCCCTTCGATGACAAAGATAAAAGATCCTTTAACTGAGCAGCGGATTATGCGGGTAGCGACGGTAGCGACACCGACGGGAGGCTTCACTCAACTTGCACCAAGAACGGTTAAAGAACAAGTTGGTCTATTTGCAAGGCATGTGGGCTCAGCCTATAAACTCATGCTTAAGCAAGGAGCCTTGCTTCCTGACGAGGCTGCTATTTGCGTACTACCCGAATTTTATAGTCATTGCAGGAGTGGAGAGACTAGCCGATTGTTCATGCCTTATGATACGCAACAGCAATTGCTTGCCGGGTATTGTGCTGTCAGTAAAGAATTTCCTGAATTGTTAATAATGGTCAATATCACGGCTACTACGAAAGATAATGTGGTGGATGAGTTGGGGAAGTCTCTTGAACACAGGGCCAGACTACAAAAAACAAATATATTGTTTGGCATTAAAAATGGAGAGGTCGTTTATATTAACTACAAAGTCAATAAAGGGCCGGCTGACATTCCTGAGGATGAACGGTTATCGGTCGAATCAGAACGCAATTCTTATTACCATGCAACTGCAGATAGACGGGTTATGAAACTCGATTACCTCAAACAATTTAAGGGGATCACCTTTGCTGGTAGTGTATGCATCGATGCTGCTGAAGGAGTGATCGGAAAATACCTGAGTAAGCAATTCCCTTCGTTTAGTGAAGATGAGTTTGGCCCGGCAGTGCAAATCATTTCCTCCAGCTCAATGACTTTATCACAAGGGTTTAAGAAACGTAGTGATCTTGTTAATTCGGATAATGGCGCCCAACAGATTGTTACCCCTAAAACAGGGCAGGGTATACTCATTCAGGCCGATGGGCACAATACCTTAAAGCGTTCTGGTGTCTGGATAGTTGACGGTGAAAATTTAATTTCTCAAACGCCTGTTGCTACCGGGGTTTTGTCTGATAAAACAGAGATTAGTGCTTATTCAATAGGGGTTAACCTGGTTCATAACAAATTGCATGATGTAGTAGGCATTGATATTGATATTGAGGAAGAAAGTTCAACAGCACTTACTCAGGGGATTGTTGCCCTTGGTGCATAGCTGATCAAACAATTAATTGTCCGATTTATTTTAGGTCCTATGTTGTGATGTAGGTCTCGTTAATAATTCTGCAGAAAAACTAACCTATTTGCTGTGATCATTGCTTCTTGGGTGTCATTGTAGCTTGTTGTTTTTCTGCTTGTTGCTCCTGTGTCAGGCTATCTTTATATTGAGTAATTGAATCAATAAGTTCAATCAAACTAATCGTCTTCTTGTCGTAACTGTAGGCATTGGCAAATACCTTATCGAGTAATTTATCAGAGTTTTTCTTTTCTTCTTTCGGTGTCTGAAATAAATAGGTTTGTCTCGTGGAGTAGGCGTCAATTGATTTTTTCAATGTATCAAAAGAGATATCCTCGGTAGAAAGATTTGATGCCTGCAGAAGAATTGTTTGAATCATTCTGTCCAATATATTTTTAGCAGGATCTTTGAGATTGTTATCTTTAAGTAAACTTATCATTGTATTCATGACGGCATTACTTTCATCATACGCTTTCAAAAAATCATCTTTGTGCCAATAGGCCCTTTCCTGACGATAAACTTTATACATTAATATTAAAGGATGCAGCGTGTTATGATTGAGAGACTCATTATATTCTAAATGTTTGCCAGCAAATTTTAGATGTATATTGATGCCTTCTTTTTCTATTTTTAAAAGCCCCTGTTTTTGCAATTCATCGACAAAGTTGCCAAACTCACTGATCTCTTTTGTGGATAGTTTATTGGGTTGGCTTAAATAAACCATGATTTCTAATAATTGCGCAGCGGGTGGTTTTGCTAAAATGGATTGATAGTGATTAACCATTTCTTCAATACGCGTAAAATATTTTTTATAGTCTAAAGGCTTGTGTAACAGCATTGTAGATCGTCTTGTGAGCGGAGTACGCTTGTGATTTGCGTCAGGCAACAAGTCTGGATCGAGGCCTATCGCTTTCCAATCTTTTTTATTCTCAACCATATCCAGCATCACTAATAGGCCTACCGATGATGGCCCAATCCCTTTGATAAGGATTTGTCCATAGGGTTTACCAGACTCAATGTCTGGTAGTTGAAGCGTATCAAGCATGGTACAAAAGTGGACAATCCCGGGCGCAGACAAAGGATCAACTTCATTCGATTTAAAATAACGAAAATCAGCATCAATCCAGATCCAAAGCTCATCAGACCAATCAATCCCTGTTTTGCCGCGAATAATATCTGCAAATCGCAAAAGGCCATGTCGAGCATAATCAGGCATGGATGAAACAACATCACTATGGTATTTATCATGCGCAAATACACCAAGATAAGTATCTAAAGGGCTATTATGTACCGCACCCGGATCGGGTGTATAAGGATAATATAAAAATGCCAAACGATGGTGACGCTCTCTATACGCTTCTTCAATGTCAGTCATGGATTTGACACCGAACTGCGGCTCTATTGGTATATAATTGTCTACACCATAGCGCAATAGACCAATTGCATTTCGTAAACCGCAAGTTGGGATCAGCAACGGTAACTCATCGCTAATTTTTACGCCATTGAGTTTGTTAAAATGTTCAGCCAATTGATATGGAATTTCTGTCACCGCGGATTCGGCGAGAACATTCCGTGTCAATTTTGCAGTAGAGGATGTAATAACAGTATAAAAGATTTGTTCTGATGGCGGTAATTGCACTACTAAGCGTCGGAACTCTTCATAGGCATTATTTTCATTCACGGATTTTAAACGACCTGGCTGATTTAACAAGGGTAGCAGAAATTTTTTTGCTTCTTCAGTAAACAGCCCATCCTCATCAAGTATTCGATTAATACTGGTAATATAAGGTTGCGGCGATTGAAGCATTTCAACCTCTCCAGAGCGGTTTCTAAATGGCCGCAATCCAGGGCGCTGCCGTTGTGACTGATACAATTCGAGTAAGGTCAGTAATTGTTGGGCTTGCATACCATGACTATAATTTGAGTCATATAAACCAACAACAATTTCGGGAAACGTTGGATCTTTTAAAAATTCTTTTAATTCTGCAAATTGATCGTTATGTCCTGTATCATCAACATTTCTAAGTCCATTGTTAACTAATCGTGCTAATTCTTTGATTTTACTAATATTTACTGATTTATAAATAACATGCTCTTCGTCCTTGATATACTTCTTATGTAATTCAGTGATGCGAAAGAATTGGTCCTTCGTTAATTTAGTCTCTTTATATAACTCATACGCGCATTTGATTGCATTGGGTTGATGTAAAATGGTTTGTACAAGATTAGTATGCAATCGTTTTTTTCTTGCTGCCTCTTCCAGTATTTTTTTGACTTCCTTATCAGAGCGAATATTAGCCATCAATTTGGCTTGCGGTGGAAGATGAGCTGATCCTGCCTGTACTTTTACTTTAGTATCGGTTGACGTTTTTTTACGCCAGAATTGCTGTATTTTTGCAACGGATATTGGAGCTTGTCCACTTCCAGTTGGTGCAACAGGTGCATTATTGTTATTAGTATCCGATGAGCTGCTTTGCTGAGTGACAATGACCTGAAGGCGCGAGTTGATAGGGCCGAAATAAGGATTGCGCTTAAAAAATTCTTCCCAAGTCACTGGGGTGTTACTGCTGGTACCCATAAGACAACCATTTTTTTAAGTCGTGGCTTACTATAGTTGTTAATTATTAAGCAAATCTTAACTATCTATTTTATTATAGCAAATGCCCCCCTCCCTGCAGGGGAGAGATGTAATCGAGTAATATTTACAAGCCTAAAATTGCGCGACCCACTTAGCGAAGCTTTCCATATAGTGACGTAAAAACGCTTCTGTTTTGTCCTGGGTCAGATTGCCCTCTTTATCGAAAAGCGTATTAACGCTGCCTATATAAGCTTCGGGTTGTTGCATGCAGAGGATATTTAAAAATACGAAGGTTTGACGCAGGTGTTGGTTGGCACCAAAGCCGCCGATTGCACCTGGAGAGGCGCTAATCACTGCGCCTGGTTTACCATCCCAAACACTTTTACCGTAGGGTCTTGAGCCTACATCGATGGCATTTTTAAGGGGGGCAGGGATGGAGCGGTTATATTCCGGGGTAACAAATAAAAGACCCTCTACCTTGCTGATTTTTTCCCGAAAAGCGACCCATTCAGCCAAGGGGCTATTTTGATCATCTGGATCCTGGTTATAAAGCGGTAGCTGTCCGATTTCAATGATTTGCAAAGCAAGGGAAGAAGGGGCAAGTTCGATTAAGGTTAAAGCGAGCTTGCGATTCCATGATTCCTTGCGCAGACTACCTACCAGTACGGCAATTTTTTTAACCATCACAACATCCTTATTCAATTACCTTGACTGAATAAAATAATCGGTAAAAGATAGAAATTCAATGCGTTGCAACTATTAATGATTATCCGATATATTTTTTGCCTGAGTCACTGCTTATTCCGCTTCGCAACTTAACACCTTAATCGTCGGTTTCTGCGAAAGGTTTCCAGATAGTTGAAATCCTATTGACTGCGCTTTACCAGGAAGCAAACCGTTACTCGTGTCGGAAGGTTGCGCGCTTAAGGTAAAAATTCCTTCGGACTCTACCAGGGACGCATGATTACCAAGCCAGTGGTTAACAATCATTGGATTGGCAATTTCGTCAGGATTAAAACTCAATTTAAAACTAAAATTACGGATAGGTTCTTGACTGGTATTGGTGATCGTCCCTTGAAATACTGCGCCACCCTCCCAGCGATTTTGTAAAGCTAAATTGACAGTACAGTGTTGATCATTGGAAGTAGTTCCTGCCTGGTAAAAAGCATTAAGCACTATTTCCGAAGGCTTGGCTGGTAATACCAGCTTGTTATCCGTTTTCTCACTGACCAGTGTGTAGGTCTTCTCAAGATAATGAACTGTATTGGGAAGTTCAATGTGATAGGTTTCGATGCCAAAAGTCCCTGTTTTGCTATTGATAGTTTGATTGTAAATCAACGTGGTGCAATGGCCTTGCTCAACGACACAATTGATCGTCTCTTGACGATTGAATGCTGAATGAAATTGAATAGTGGCAGCGACAGTTTGATTATTCACTGGCTTGCCACTTTCATCGAGTAGATTCATTTGATAATCGATCGTTGATGCAGGTTGAGGCCCTGTTTGCTCGCCTTCCAGGGAAATAGTTAGCACATTGTTTTGACCTTCAGTAACCTGAAAAGCGATAGGAGAGGTACTCGATTTAACCCGGTAACTTTGATGAGCCTGATTATCCAATTGATAGCTGTCTGCCAGCAACAGGTGGTAGGTTCCGCCAGCCAGATTGAATGAACATCCTTCATAGCTGCAAGTATACGATTGCCCCGTTTCCTGCAACCTGAGTTCTGCCGCACCAGTTAAGTTGAAGCCAGGATCAGCAAAAGTGATAGACAACTTTCCTTGATCTATTTTCTGGTTAAATAACTGATGTAACAGTTTTTGGGCTTGCAGATCAAGTTTGGCAGAATTGGGATCGATCATGCTGACCGTATCGCCCAAATAGCCTACTGCCCAAAAAAACAGATTATTTTGCAGATTGTTTTTTTCCAGATAAGGAATCAATGCCTTTTGAAAAAAGGCTAATCCTTCGGTGCTTTTCCATGACGCTTCTCCCAAAACTACGGAATAACCCGCTTTTTTTAAGAAGCCCCAACTCCAGTCAAATCGCAATTCACTTGGTTTGCCGGGGGCGGATTCCCAGGTAGCAACCTCGCGCGGGTAAACATGGGGTGAGAAAATCAGATGCGCATGGCTGGCATTTTCATCGCCCATTAACCAGGTTATCGCTGTCTCATTTAAACCCGTTGCCTTCAACTGTTGAATAAATCCTGCTCTGTCAAAACGAGCGTTCCCTTGCCGGGCTGGATTCTTTGCCAATAGCGTTTTGAAATCTTCGCCCCAATTGCCCTTGAACTCCAGGCGCTTGGTATGAGCGATGCAATTCGCTGGATCATTGATAATTGCATAAGCTTCATCAGGGATAAGTTCCTCATTTTTCACACAGATAACGGGTTGATCAGGATCGCCTGAACCGGGCCCAGGGCCTTCAACAAACAAGAGTAAATCAGGATTATTTTGCTGAATGATTTTAGCTGCGGTAGCGATAACTTTTATCCAGGCAGGCTGACTATTATTATTGCGATACCAATGGAGGGCATAGGGTTCATTAAAAATATCGATACCAATGACATTGCTGAGGTCACGGGCTTTAATCTCCGCCAGTATTGATTTTAAATCGGCTTCATATTGATTCAGGTTATACACGGTACCGTCCCGATAGTTATCGCCATAACCATAGCCATGATGAATATCAATGAGGACTTTGACATTATTTTTTTTAAATTCGGCAAGGCTTATCCAAAAGGCCTCTTTGGGTGACACGGCGGCAGCACAGTTTGGGCCTGTACTTGCCCAGGTTTTACAAAAAACACCATTCCCTTTGGTGGGCTGGGCTTTGTTGCTAATGGATTTATTTAAATCGACAGACGACGCCGTATCGTAGAGTACACCTGGTTGAATGGGGACACGAACAGTTTTGAAATTAACGCCTGTGGAATGATCAACCCCACTATCAATAAAATCCCACGGATGTACCAGAGCATCCAGCATCCCATAGGTTTTATTATAAGAGGTTGGGATATCACCGACTGCATAAAAGGGATGGGAGGCTAATCCCTGGAAAATTTTAGAATCTTGAAACCCTGACCAGGAGATCCCATCAATGCTAACCGGCTTGTTATTGTTATCGTAAATCACCGCGTTCTGGGTGTAAAAAGCGTAGCACTGAACCGAAACTAAGAGAGTGAATAAACTGCCTATCAGTTTTTTGACTACCATTCTTTTTCCTCAACGTTAACGGATAGGATTTAATCGGTCGATTGGGCTAATAACGCGCTGATAAGCAATTCATTGTGCCGAGAAGAACCTCTATCAATTGGACTTGTTTTATACATCAAAGGGCAAAATATAACATAAATTTGCCCCTTTAAGTGCATTTTTAGAGCAAATTAGCTTAAAGGAGAGGGCGTTCTAGGTGGGTTCAGACTTCGTTCTGTCGGGTATAGAGACTGCGTTTTCTTTTTAAAAGTCGTCTTTATTCATTTCTAGAACCTGCCATGGCTAATCTCGCAACCCTACCCCTTTCTTCAACAAGACCATATTGAGGGCACTTAAAAGGATTACCATGAAACCAATGATCAGGATTGCAAACCAAATATTGACTTCCTGCTGACCAATCATGGCATAACGTAAGGCGTTGACGATGTATAAGATCGGGTTCAGATGCGAGAGCTTTTCCCAAAAAGGCGGAAGCATACTGGTCGCGTAAAAAACACCCCCTAAATAAATCAATGGTGTCAGAACGAAAGTAGGGATGAGCATCACATCATCGAAATTGCGGGCGACCATCGCATTGGTAAATCCAGCCAGAGAGAACAGGGCCGATGCTAGAAGAACAATAAAAAGTGTCAGCGGTAAACTGTGGAAATCCAGATGGACAAAAAAACAGGACACAAGAAAAACCAGGAGCGCAACGATTAACCCTCGTAATACACCACCCAGTATATAGCCCAACAGGATAATACCATTGTGCATGGGGCTGACTAACATTTCTTCAATACTTTTTTGAAAGCGCACATTAAAGAGCGAGGTCGAAACGTTACTATACGCATTGGTAATGACCGACATCATAATCAAACCGGGTGCAATAAACTCAGAATAACTAGCCCCTTGAATGGGACCAATGCGTTGCCCCATTAAACTGCCGAAAATCATAAAATATAACGCGGTAGTGATGACCGGGGGTAAAAATACCTGCGAGGCGATACGGAACATCCTGACCAGTTCCCGCCTTACCAGCGTATAAAGAGCAATCGTTTGTTGTTTAATGGCCATGTTTAATAAGATCCAGAAAAAGCTCTTCCAAGCGGTTGGTTTTATTACGCATACTATGAATGCGAAGACCGTGCTGCGTTAATACCGAAAAAACCTCATTCAGTGACCAATTATTATCGACGCGTAATTCAAAGGTATAGTTATCAACCAGGTTTGTCACGAAAGGTTCTATCACCGGCAACTCCTCGATGGGGCTTTCTGTATTGAATACAAAGGTTTGATGCCTTAACGTTTTTAAGAGAGCATTCATCGAGGTGTTTTCAACAATGCTGCCCTGGTCAATAATGGCGATATGTTTACAAAGCTGCTCGGCCTCTTCGAGATAATGGGTCGTGAGAATAATCGTTGTTCCCTGTTTATTCGTTTGAGTTAAAAATTCCCACATACTCCGACGAATTTCTATATCCACGCCTGCAGTAGGCTCATCAAGGATTAAAACCTTGGGTTGATGAATCAAGGCTCGGGCAATCATGAGCCGGCGTTTCATCCCACCGGATAAGTGGCGCACAATCGAGTTCCGTTTATCCCATAGGCCAAGTTGTTTCAATAAAGCTTGGGCATGGGGTTTCGCCTGGGCGCGTGTTATTCCATAATAGCCGGCTTGACTGATTAAGATCTGCTCGCAGGTTTCAAAAATATTAAGGTTAAATTCCTGAGGGACTAATCCCAGGCAGGATTTAGCCAACTCGGGTTTTTCATCCAGATCATGACCATAGATATGGATACTGCCCGAGGTTTTTGTCAGTAAGGTGGTTATTAAACCGATGGTGGTCGATTTTCCTGCCCCATTAGCACCCAGCAACGCAAAAAAATCACCGGCCTTGACTCTTAAATCAATGCCTTTTAAGGCTTCGACACCATTCGCATACGTTTTACGCAGCTGGTTAATTTCTAGGGCGTACATAAGAATCTTTGGCAAGCAAATCTCTATTATACACAAGAAGTTGGTTATGAATAATTAGAGAGTAATTTCTTTAGGGATTTTGTTTGAAGATTGGTCCGGATTGCTTCGCTAACCCTTGCAAAGACGGTATTTTCAATGTTGTCCGTACAGGCATTGAATCATTACGTGACTAAGGACATCGACCGTGTCTTCATCCAACCAGTTATGCTATAGCGGGTTTGTCGGGTTGGGCAAACCTCGTGGGGTAGTTCACTGTTAAAACAGACAAACCGGTTCCCACAAGGAAGAATTGACGTGATGAGCTGATCGTTCAGCCCATAAAGGTTTAATTCTCCAGCAAAGGACTCTTGCCAGTCAGCATTAAGATAATAAACACAAGAAATCCGCCGCTCTTTGGTTGTCGCGAATTGATCAACGTGTTTTTTATAGAAAGCCCCCGGTTGGTAAATAGCAAAATGGGTTTCAAAGTCGACCAGGCCTAGAAATAGCGTTTGATTCAGCCTGTCTGCCAGCAGGTTAATTTTATTGAAATAGGCCTTGATGGATTGATTGGCAGACTCTTCATCTAACCAGCAGATTTGGTCGTTACGAATGGCGATGTGATGGCCAGCTCCGAATTGACGGCCTATTTTTGCACTTTTGAATTGGCCCTTCGCGTGCATCTCGTTAGCGATGGCACGCAGCGTTTGATAATCCTCGAGAGGAAGAAAATTATCAATAATATGGAAGCCCTGGGTACAGATCTCATTTTCCAGTTGGTCGGTAATAATCAACGGTTGTCTACAAGCGGTTGAGGGTAGCAAATTTTAATCGATGTTGGCTGAAAAATACACGCCTACCTGTTGGGTGATAGAAATTGATACCTCGTTGATGTTTGTTTTTCTCCGTTTGCCATTTTTAAAAAGCGAACACTTTATGAGGGAATTATGATAAAATTTTGCCCATTTCTATTTAACTCCAATAAGAATTCCCGTGAAAAAGACAATTTCCCTCAAAACAGTTTCGCAGATACACCAAGCCATTCTCAAATCAAATCATATCTCAGAAGCTGAAAATAAACTTGGTGTTAGCGTGGTACTGGCGGCCTTCCTTAGAAAAGCAGCCGATTATAAGGGATTTACCTTGTCTTTTGAGACCTTATCAACACTCAGCATAGAAAAAGCCAAAGAGCTATTTGGTAGTGATTACGATAAACCGGTAATTCTAAAACAAGGATCAGTAAGCGATTATAGTCTGCAAGAGATTCATGTGCTGGCAACGAATGATAAAGATAAAAGTCTATCTTCCCTGGCATTCGAATTAGGATTAGGCCGTGACAGCCTGAAACGAGGCTTGGCTCGTTATCAATACAACGGCCGTGCCCTTACCTTTAATCTTTTAAAGACAATTAGTCTGGAAGAGGCACCAACACTCTTTGGTGACTCTTATACGGTAAAATTTTCAAAACCCAAAAAAGCCTCCGCTCCTACCTGGCGGCAGGTTCATTCTATGCTCGCCGATTGTCGAGCGATTGATGATGCAGTTGTAGCATTAGGTGTCAGCATTCACAGTTTACAAATTTCTTTATCCAAGTTTCGTTACAACGGAGAGAAGCTTCGCTTGATAGACCTCAAAACAATGTCTGTGGGCTCAGCTGAACAGGAAGTATTTAAAGATTTTTATGATAAACCACATACAACGGGTAACAAATTAAACAAAGAAGTGGATTTAGCCACTATGTGGCAGGCTATTCTCAGGAAAAAGACGCTAACCGGGGCAGCAGGGGAAATTGGTATTTATCCTAACTATTTAACCAAGCGTTTAAAGGGGCTGCATGTAGATGGCATAAAACTCACTGTCCAGCTAATTATAGACAACCCAAAATTAATAGATACCCCGCGCTTTATGTTAGAAAACTGTCTGAAATTAGAGCAATATAATGATTTGCAATTAGCTATTTATTCCCCGCAAGCCGCACGAGAAATCCTAAAAGCAGCCATGTCCCTACTCCAATTACAACGGGAACAAATTTGGATAATAGAAACAGCTCCTCAGCCAACTTTAATCATACCCACCTTAAATCCCGCCGAGACTCATGTCATCCTCCTGGAGCATTTTAAACGCAAAGAATTCCTTGCCAATGATGTAGAAGGAATAGAAGAGAGTTCTTTTTCGCCTCCTATATTGGAAACCAGCGAGCAACAAAGCGCTGTGCCGCCTTTTCCTGCTGGTTCACCAGATGCCACCGCAATGTTTTTTTCTCAGGCCCAGGCAAGCCCCGATGGAGAAGCAGGTGCTCCTGATACCGTTGAAACCGAATCAGAATTTCAAACGGTAAGAATAGGCTCTTTTACTCTTCCTGTACTCGAATTGAGAAGGCAATACAGCCCTACTTTCTTCAGCAATCCTAGCCCTTCAGAAAGAGGAGAGGAGCCTTTGGCAGCAGAAGAGCCAGATGCTCCCTTGGAAACTCAAACCAATTATTCCATGATGCAATTATTGGCTGAAAGGTATCGTTCAGGTCATGCAAGAGTAGAAGGATCCTGTTTAATCTTTTCAATCGATGAAAACTTAAGGGAACCAATGTATCGAGCACTTGCCGAGACTCACACGCTGGCGCTTTTTAATTTGACAATCATACCGCAACAAGAAACGGTCATTTTGAAATTAGCAGAGCCTAATGACGATGAAGCCAGAGATATTTTTTCTTGCTTTGGTGAAGTGCTCGCTACTTCCTACATGAGTCAAAACGAAAAACCCAAGAGGGAAAACGAAGAACCCAAAGCATTGCAACCGAAACGTTCGGCTGCAAATAATGAGGATGGTAAAAAGAAGTCCCGCTTGGAAGAGGAAAGTTGCCTGGAAGAGGAGTGTTTCTATGAAAGCTTGCCTCGCCCATTCTAGTTCCCATTCTTAACAATGCTTTAGCTGGTTTATTTGCCTAATTGCTTTGGAGCATTTTATAAAGACTGAGTGCATTTTCTCTGGCTTGATCATGATCAACGATTGGTTTTGGGTACTTCTTGCCAATTAAGCCCGTGACGGGTTGCGGCGCTAACCAGGGTTGATGGATCCATTCGCTTGGCAGTTTTGCAAGTTCTGGCACCCATTGCCGGATATAGTTTCCCTGAGGATCAAATTTTTTACTTTGGAGGATGGGATTAAAAATGCGGAAGTAGGGGGCCGCATCAGCACCGCTTCCCGCTACCCATTGCCAACTGGCAGAGTTATTTGCCAAATCTGCGTCCAGCAGGGTATCTAAAAACCAGGCGGCACCCTGTCGCCAGTCAATCATTAAATCTTTCGTCAGAAAGGAAGCAACAATCATACGGACACGA
Organism: Legionella donaldsonii; assembly: GCF_900452385.1. Taxonomy (NCBI): domain Bacteria; kingdom Pseudomonadati; phylum Pseudomonadota; class Gammaproteobacteria; order Legionellales; family Legionellaceae; genus Legionella; species Legionella donaldsonii. Next base: position 485,688 of record NZ_UGOA01000001.1, read on the forward strand.
TTATGCATATAGCCCGTTTGCCATAGCTCACGCATCCCGGCATCAATAATGGGATATCCCGTCATGCCCTGCTGCCAGCAATGTAGGCCGCTGTCGTCGATTTGCCAGGGAAAATCGTTAAATTCGGATTTAAAATTGCTATGGGGAAGTTCTGGAAAATGATAAAGCAAATGATAGGAAAATTCCCGCCAACCCAGTTCTGCTAAAAAACGGTCTATTGACGCTGAATCGATATCCTTCGCAAATTGCGCTTGTTTTAATGTTCTCCAGAGATGCCAGGGGCTCATTTCACCAAAATGAAGATGGGGGGATAACCTGGAAGTGCTATCCAGCTCGGGAATATCACGTGAGGTTTGGTAACCGTTTAGGGCGTTATTGAGAAAATGATCCAATCGTTTTTGCGCACCGTCCTCTCCCGGTTGCCAATAGGTATGAAAAGCCGCCGCCCAGTTTGGTTTTTCAGGTAATAAATTCCAGTCTTGCAAGGGTTCGCTATCAAGAGGCGGGGTGGAGGGGTGGCCTTGTTTAATCATGGGCTCTGGGATATTCATTGCTGTGAGGCAATGCCGCCAGAACGGTGTAAACACCTTGAAATACCCCCCGCTTTTGTTTTTGATGGTCCAAGGCTCATTAAGCAGGCTACCATTAGAGCTTAGGACGTTAATCCCTTGCCCGCCCAGCGTTTTCTTGATCAAGCTATCACGCTGGATTGCAGAAGGTTCATAGCATCGATTCCAATAGACTGTATCGACTTGAAACTCCTGGCTTAGCTGAGAAAGGATGTCTATTGCTTTGCCGCGACGAAGCAATAATGTTAGGCCCTGCTTTTGCAGGCTTTCTTCCAGGGCCAGCAAACTATGGTGCAGCCACCATTTTTGAGCGCTGCCCAGGAGGGTTTGGTCATCCAGAATATAAAGCGGAATGACGACAGGGTGATTATTGCAAGCCGAGATAAAGGCGGGATTATCATGACAACGTAAATCCTGTCTAAACCAAATAATTGCTGCAGACATTGATAACCCTTTCATTATTTTATAACGTTACAGATTATCACAGTTGTTAATGCTTTAAACGGTAAGCAATAGGAAAGAATATGAAAAAGCGGATTCTGCTCGGGGTTTCTTCTTGTCTTCTTGGTGAGAAAGTTCGCTTTGATGGGGGACACAAGCGTGATAATTATATCTGTGATCTCCTTTCCCATTATGTTGATTTTCTACCTGTTTGTCCGGAAGTGGCTATTGGTATGGGTATACCCAGACCGGCTATCCGTTTGATTGGCGAGGCTGGTTCTCCGCGCCTGGTGGAGGTCAAAAATCACCAACGCGATTATACGCAGCCGATGCTGGACTTTGCCCATGAGACGATGAAGACACTCACTACGATTAGTGGTTATATTTTAAAGAGCAAGTCACCTACCTGCGGTTTAAAGCGGGTGAAAATTTACCGGGGAAAAGAGCAGGCGCCGCTATTAGGGGAAGGTTTATATGCCAGTGTATTGAAAAAGACATTTCCCTATTTGCCCATTGAAGAAGAAGGGCGATTAAATGACGCGAAGATTCGGGAAAATTTTATCGAAAGGCTTTTTATTTACCATGACTGGCAAGTCACCATGGAGCCTGGTTTTACCGGGAAGGAGTTAATTAACTTTCACACCCGTCATAAGTTAACCTTAATGGCTCATCACCCGCATAAAAGCCGGGAGCTGGGGCGCCTGGTCGGTACACTGGATAAAGAGAATGGCTCGACGTTAATGCTTGAGTACCTGCAAGGTTTGATGACCATTTTAAGCTTTATTGCAACGCCCGCCAAGCATGCCAATGTCCTGCAACACTGTTTGGGGTATTTCAAAAAGGTCTTAAGTGCACAAGATAAACAAGAATTACTGAACACGATTACTAATTATCAACGCGGGCTTTTGCCGTTAATTGTGCCTATCACGTTATTAAAACACCATCTAAGCCACCATCCACAACCCTATCTGGAAATGCAGAGCTATTTGTCTCCTTATCCTGAAGAGCTAATGCTACGCAATCACATCTAAACATCCTGCCCATAGCAACGTATTTGGTAGCCCGGTTGCGCGCAACCGGGTTTCCCGATTTAAAATTCTAATGAACCAACGCATTTTCCACGGCTTGCCGCAGCATCGTCGGCAAAATTGGCTTGATGTAGATATGGTTTGCCCCCAAAGCCAAACACTGTTGCCCCAAGGGTTCGTCGACATGGGCTGAAATGACAATGATAGTGGTATCCTTATGCAAAGGATTCGCACGAATCAATGGCAGGATTTCCTCGCCTCGCTTATCCGGTAATCCCAGGTCCAGAAGGATGCAATTAAAGAATTGGTTGGTCAGTGTTTCCAATGCTTGCTGCGCTGTTTCTGCCAACGTTAATTGATAGTCGTTGCTCAATAATGAACGGTATATTTGCTGGCAAATGAAATTGTCTTCAATGATTAATAATTGTGTCATGATTGTCCTTTTCATAATCTGTTGTAAAAACGGTCATTTAATCCGGTTACGGCGCTTCCTCACGCCGTCCTCTTATTCTCCCGTGCCTCCTTTACGCGAAGGCGGTGAATCTCCGGTTTCCCACCTGCCTTAAGCAGGCGATCCGATTTCCCCATAACGTATACCTTTAGCTATCGCTTCTGCAATGTTTTTACACGCCAGTTTTTGAAAAATGTTATTGCGATGCCACACCACCTGCCGTTCCGACAAGGCAAAAAAGGTGGCAATCTCTTTAATACTTTTCCCTATAGACGATAAATACAAACACTGCTGCTCACGTTTGGTTAAACGTCCATCGATACAAAGCGGCCGCTGCACCCACGCCAGTGACAACAAGGTCTGCACTTCAGCAAGCTGCTTGTTGGTAGGATTTGGATTACCCAAATAATTTAAGTAATCTTTCGCAAAGGCTTTAAAAAACTGGTTTTGTTTCGCTGTATAGTAATGAATAAAATCTTGTTTGTTAATCCTCTTAGGTTCCATGTTTTTCTCCAACGTAGGTTGGGCGTCTCACCCAAAACGTGTCGGGTCAAGACCCGACCTGCATTAAAAAGAACACGAGCAAGAGGCGCGACTGTTCCTACCCGTGCAGTGAGTATTGGAAACAATAGTGTTCGTTTAGCAATTCACCTGCGCAAATAGCTAACAAAACCTAAAGGTCACGTCGAAAAAAGGGGGATTTTATGTCGTTTCTTACGAAGGAAACGTTGAAAAAAGGAATGCAAATGAAATAACATGACATCAGCCATAATTTATCTCCGAATAGATTGTGGTCAGCTGGTAGCGGGGGAGTGCCATCCCTCCTATCAGCGCTTTTAGTGCATTTAAACTTAAAACGCGTTTCAATCTTATTTTATTCCGCGGTGAGTTGCAACTGGAAAATGGATGTGTTTTCAGGGGCTCACTGTGGAAGTCCAAATCCGTTACTTCATGCTAATAAGAACTCTTGGTGTAATACACTGGTCTGGTTTGCTTAAGTGTCATTCTTCTTTGGAGAGTCAATTTAGTAGTTAAAACTATGGATGATAGAGAGGGGCGGTAACTAAAACGGGGAATTAAGCAACTTTGAATAAACTTTTGGGTGTTTGAGGATTGACGGTGCCCGAGGAGGGCACCTAATTTGGTTAAATTTTCATAGTTAAGTCATGACTGGTAATCGATGAGTTAATTCACTGCCGATAGGCCTCTCCGTATCATTAGTAACGCTGATGTCCGAAGCGAGCGTTTTAGATGGCTTATCAAAAAGTCTATAAACTCCGTTTATATCAGATTGTTTTTCGTTTGAGGCGTTTTTCTTATAGGTGCTCTCTATCTGATAAGTCATATACCCAGCTGTGACTAATAAAGCCAGAGGCCATGAAAATGCCGCTATAGTAATGACAAAAGCTGGTCCTGCAGTATTATAAGCCAATCTTTTCCAAAACTCATTGTAGGCTTGACTAGATTGATTTGTCAGCTGCTTCATTAAGCTACGATGCTCGTCACTATCTTCAATAGCACCGTTGGCTATTTCACGTTGAATGGCAATAGTTGATTTCGCATAATTCTTGTATTCATCAGCAGTAGCATAGAGGCCATTACCAAGCATGCTTAAAACAGCAAGTCCCAATCCACCCGAAAGGACAAGTGATGCTCCAAAGCCTGCGACAATAAGGCTTGCAGCCAGGATGTTGGCAGCATAATATGCACTTTGTGCTTCCCACTCGTCATTTAGCATATCAATCTGTCTTTGAACAACAGTAAGTTGTGTAGATTGAGCAGGCAATGTTAATAAATCCCTTTCTTCTACCAACTCTGAGAGGCGATGTTTGTATTTTCGAGCCTCAAACAACCATTGTGCAGTTAGAAGTGCGGCATCAAACGCTAAAAAGACTAAGGTGGCATTATTAGCTGCGGTATCTGAGATATGGAATTGTTTATTATAATTAGTCAGTAAATTGACCGTTCCCCATACGGCATCATTGAGCATGCTAAAGCCACGTTTCTCCATTTCCTGGATAAAGACTTGCTCGCTCGATAACTCATTGCCAAGCTGGGCTTCAACGATATACCTGGTCATTGTGACGAGATCAATCATAAACCGCAGAGCATAGATACCAACACTTAAAACATACAGAACGGGTTGAGGCTTCTCCAGCATTTTTAGAAAATCATTGGGGTTATAGTGAGGCCCTTCCTTGATATTTAATCGGTTTAAATAATCAGCAAAGCCGTTGGCTTGAAGGAAGGCCACCATCTCTTTGACAAGACCGCGACAATAAATCCAATAGATACGATAGGAATTCACAAGAGAAAGATTGCCTCTTAATTGAGAGGAGCTACTTAACGAACTTCTTAATCCATAAAGACTATGAGCCAATTTATTTCCAATAAATGATGACGTAATTGGTGGCACATTGGTTTTACCGGCCTTTGAATTTGGATTTCTAAATGAATCAATTTCTTTTTTCTTGCTTTGGAGGTCGTCTAATTTTTCTCGAACATAATAAATTTGATAGTAAGCAATCATCAAATCACACAATTCAGCCATATACTCTACGGCATCATTGTTGCGATCATTTTCCCACTTCTTTTTATTAGAAATAAACAATTGATACAGCGATGAAAACTCGGCGTCAAGCTCATTTAAACTAAAATCATCTGTTTTAAAATTGAAAGCAGAGTCAGTTTTTTTCTCTTTTTTAAAGAAGTTATTTTTAATTTGCTTTAGCTGAGGAGCCATATAATTACCTTATTTCTAATGAATCGATGGTCTATTAGTTTTATCAATCAATTATTAAGGAATTATTAAAAAATGAGCACAGTGAAGATAATTTTTCTACTTTTTTAAGATTTACTCGCGTCAGCGCATTATTATTGCCATTTTATTATCAAGTTCATGTCAGAAGTGCAAAAACCGAACAGGCCAAACAAAAAGATTGACTAAATTTTTAAATTTCTTTCAGAAGAAGGGGGATATGATCAGGTTGGCAATTGGATGCCAGCAGTTAGTAAACAATTTCAACACTCATTGTGCAGTACCATCTCAGAGAAAACAGGGAACCCCTACCATGTGCCTAAGCGTACTGTAACAAGAAGAGGTATACATGGGGGGCTGTATCACTATCCTTGTTACTATCTAGAATCTTCTATCTAGCTTTTCCTTGTTTATCCTCGTACATTGCTGTATCGGCCTCTTGAAGCATTTCGTCTATTGACTTATCAGTATCATATGAAAAATGAGCGACCCCAGTACTGTATTCAATATTGTAGGGTTTGTGCAAGGTAGTATTCGCATTTTTAATATTTGTCTTAAAACGTTTTAAAATAGTGTTAATTTCATTGTCATCGCAATCGACCAACATAGTGACAAATTCATCCCCGCCGAGTCGAGCTATCACATCACACTCTCGAAAAGACTCAAGCATGATTTGTGCAAACAGTGTTAACACAAAATCACCCTCATGATGTCCATATTTATCGTTGATTATTTTAAATTTGTTCAAATCAAATAATAAGAAAGCCATCGGCTTTTTATGTCTTCGGCAAATTTTCATGGTGTGGTCGGCCAATGTTAAAAATCCCCGCCTGTTAGAAATCATCGTCAACTCATCCAATGTGGCTAATTGTATCGATTTAATTTCTTGCTCTATCATCCCACCTAAATCCTTGAGCAGCTGCTGGTCCTCATCATTCATTTCTCGTGGATTAGAATCTATAAGACATAAAGTGCCTAAAACTATCCCTTGCCTAAGTTTCAAAGGATAGCCTGCATAAAAGCGTATATTTGGGTGATTTATTACTAAGGGGTTATCAATAAAACGGACATCTTCAAGCGTGTTTGGTATGATAAATAAGCCCTCTTGATTAATAGCATGACCACAAAAAGAAATTTCCCTAGACGTTTCAGAAGCATCGATTCCCTGCGCAGATTTAAACCACTGGCGATTTTCGTCGACTAAACTCACTAATGAAATCGAGACGCCAAACAATCTTTTAGCCATTCGTGTAACACGATCAAATCTTTCTTCGTGGGAGCTATCGAGAATTTGTAGTGCTCTTAAGGCATGTAAGCGCTCAGCTTCATTCTTTGGTAATTTAGGCTTTATCATTTAAATATCCTTATATAAATGTCATATTTAAACGCCTATAGCAAAAACTTTAAATCAGCGGGGTAGTAACTGATGATTTATAGTGAAATCAGTTACAAATTTATTGTGCTTCTTTTATCCAAAACAATCAAATTAAGTATACTTAAAAACCTTCAATACAACAAATCACACATCTATACTAGGCATCGTTATATATGGATCCAGGACGGGATGCAAAAAGTAAACGTAGCCTGGGTGGAGGTCTGCAGGGTCGTAAACCGGGTTTCACTTTGTTTCACCCAGGCTACTTGCTATCACCTTCCCAAGCGACTTATTTAAAAATTGCTCATACTTTGGGAGGTTCTTATATATCGCTCGGGAAAATCCCTTAAATAAAGCCAGACTGAGTAAATACGGAATTCACGTTTAGAAAATATCATGCAATGTATGAGTCATTGTGCAAATGGGGGGAGGGCTTGAGTTTTGATTGTTGAATACAAGATTCAAGCCCTGACCCCGGGGTTGGTGTTTTTGGCAAAGACATATTCCTTTTGTTAAAGGAATATATTTATTTTACGATAACTGCAGTTATCACATTTACTCTATCTGCTTTTTGTTTAACGGTTTTTTCATGCGTCATCCTTAGTATTCAATCTTTGTTTTTATGTTGATTTTTTGGCTTAATGTTTTATGTACTGGACAACGATCGGCAATCTGCTCGAGACGTTCTTTCTGTAAATTGGATAAGTTACCTTTAACAGTGACGGTGCGTTTAATTGTTTCCATATAACCTGTAGAGTCATCACACTCATCACAATCCTTTTGATGCAGGCGCGCATGGGAAAGCTCAACCTGGACAGAGTCCAATGGCCATTGGTTTTTATTGGCAACAAGACGAATGGTCATTGCTGTACAAGCACCCAGGGCAGCCAGAAGATGCTCATAAGGATCGGGACCGAGGTTTTGTCCACCGGCTTGTTCTGGTTCATCCGCTAACCACTGGTGATCGTCGCTGTAGACTCGTTGTGTAAACATGTGGTCCTTTTCCTCAACGACAACATGGCCCTCATCAACTGATTTAGACTGTTTTTCTTCCGCTGGCAAGTTAACAAGATATCGGCTTGCCCAGGCAGTGATTACTTTAGCAGCATACTGAGCGTCTTCTTGCCGACCCAATAAATGATCGGCTTTATCCAGACTAATAAAACTTTTAGGGTGAGCGGCTGCTTTATAGAGTTTTTCTGCCTCATCAATGGATACGATTTTATCAATGGGTGAATGCATAATCAGTAAGGCCTTACCTTTAGTGCTTTTAATCGTTTGCTGATATTGATCAATATCCTCAAGAAACTGTTTTTTAATTGAAAACTGCTTTGGGCCCAGGTGGACTTTGGCACTGCCTTTGTTTTCTATTTCAGTCAAATCAGCAGAAAAATGTTCTTTGACATGGTGTGCCGTTGCGGGTGCGCCAATGGTCGCAACCGCCTGGACTTCTTTAATCTGTTTTGCAGCCAGCAAAACCGCAGCGCCACCCAGGCTATGACCTATAAGCATGACGGGTGCTTGATACTCATTCCGTAAAAAATCAGCCGCTGCAACTAAATCGTCTACATTAGACGAAAAGTTTGTTTCAGAAAAATTCCCTTCACTACGCCCAAGGCCAGTAAAATCAAAGCGCAATACGGCAAATCCATTTAGGGCCAGCTCTTTGGAGATGCTTCGTGCTGCTGCTATGTCTTTCCCACAGGTAAAACAGTGTGCGAATAGCACATAGCCGAAGCATTCACTTACAGGTAGCTCAAGCTTACCTTCAAGTTTTATATTGTTACTGTAAAAATAAATAGTTTTTTGCATAGAATTTCCTTATTAAACTTATCTTCCCTGGAGTACTTTTCTGGCTCGATAGATTAATACAAATGCCTTCGTTTATGCTACTTTGAGCATGTCGCATATTTCATCAAAAGACAATTGTTCAAAAGAGGTCATCGAGCTGTATTTCTGAGGATGAAAGCAAATTATAGGCTTTCACGAATTGAAAGCATCATGAACGAATTAATAAACTATCACGGCTTATCAAGTTAGATACCGATGCTATCAACATTACGCGGATAGTTTTTCCCTTTTTTCTGTAAAAACGTAATTATTTTGCTCAAACTGAAATAATCTTTTGCAACGGACCGGGCTGTTTTATAAGATTAGGATTTAAACTTAGGCAAGAGTAACAGGTGACCTTTAAGTTAATTGCTTGATGGATGGTTCACCGATTGTTCTTCCCGCTTACGGCAGGAGAGCGTTAAGCTCAGCATGATTGGGTCTATTGACCGATGTGTTCAATTACGAGATAATATGAATCTTTTATAACCAATCTGGTGTTTTAGTTTCTTTTTTGCCACCTAACGAAAGCCACACCTTTTAGAGCAATTTTGTTAAGAAAATGAAATACGTAATCAATGCAATAAGTATTTGCATTCTTAGCCATAAGTGGAGACATCATGCAATTAAGTCCTGGCGGCCAAACCCTGATTAGAGTGAGTGAGAGTGATATTGTCGATGGTTCTTGTCAAATTCCTGCCGGTATTACAGCCATTGGTAGTGCAGCATTTTATGGGTGTGTCAACTTAAAAGCGCTAAGCCTTCCTGCTGGGATCACAGCAATTAATGCTGCAGCATTTCTTGACTGTATCCACTTAAAAACGATAACCCTTCCTGTTGGGGTCACAGCAATTGGTGCTACAGCATTTGGGGGCTGTAGGAGTTTAGAAGTGATAACACTTCCTGCTGGGGTTACGGCCATTGGTGGTGCGGCATTTTCTGGGTGTGCCAACTTAAAAATGCTAACACTTCCTGCTGGGGTCAGAAGCATTGGTGATAGTGCATTTCTTCGTTGCAACAGCTTAGCCTTAATTATCATCGCTAGCGATGATGAGACTGAGATAGCGCGAATAACTCACTTACTACCTGAAGAATTAAGAAGCAAAGTTATCTCCAAGAGTTTATTGGATGAGATTACTCACTTTCAGGAGCGACAATTAGCCAGGCTTCTATCCACACCCCAAACCAATCGTCTTTATCGTTTCTTTCATGATAATAACCTGTTTATGTCTAAACTTGTGGAAAAAAATGAAGCTGGACAAGTAATAAAGAAAGCGTGTATTAAGTTGCCAGACGATATATTTTGGCATATCAATGAGCAGGCAGTTGGTGCTAATCCTTATTACCAACAGGCACACGTTGCTATTAAGCGTGAACCCCTGCCTAAAACAACACAGGCGTTTGAGCGCTATAAAGAGCGCCTGGACGAGCTAGTCATGCAGTACATTGTAAAAGCCATGGAACAGGCACAGCGTTTCATGCCTAAAACGCCTGGCGGCGCTAACGAAGAGGTTACTGTGTGCGCCCCCGCTGTTTGATTACGTTAGAAGGACTCGCGAAAAAGAGTAGCATTAGCCTAAATTGATGCTTTGAAGAGAGCAGGTTAATGCGCGGCGCTAGCAAACATAATAAGTCGATAATCAGACCTAATGATATAACCGTGTAGAACGTTAGATTAAGGCCATTAATGGCCTATAGGAGGCTGTCTGGGAAAAGGGTTATGATCTGTATTAAGCATAAGTAAGCTGTCAGCTTTATGGCCGTTAGCACACAGTTTCTCACTGATTTTTAGCAGTAAAATACTATGTTTGTTTTTAATAATAACAATTAAGAACTGTAGCATTGAAATAATAGTTGTTGCTGATCTAAGAATATTTGCAACGATAAAAAACAACCCCATCTATAATCCTCGCATCATTAGACCAGATGCGAGGAGCCTATTTAGTATTAACGGTAATTTAATCGTTATCTTCTTTAGAAAGCTTACCGGTTGTTGCATCGATTTTTACCTCAAATTTCTTACCTTGAGCATCTCGGCCTTTAACTTCCCATTGACCATGTTCAAATTCAATTTTTCGGATATTTGTATATCCTGCTTTCTCAGCGGCCGAAAGCGCTTGTTGAATACTTACTTTGGGTTGAGATGAGCTTGCAAAAGCAGCGGAACATAAAAAAGCTATTGATGATAGAAAAATTGTTTTTATTTTCATATTGGATCACGCAATCGTTGGGAATTTAAAAATTAACATTTAATCATTATTCTGTAAATAAAGGTGTTTAGATAAGGTTTATAAATAGTAGTTTAAATGAATACGACGAGCAGCAAGTCCAATAAGAGCAATAACACAAAAGCAAGCCCCCATATAGAATGTAAAAGATGGGCTGGCGTATTCCCACAAAAATCCAGCTAGCATGCTGGCTACCAGCATCATTAACCCACTTGCTAAATTAAAAAATCCATAGGCAGTACCACGTAAATCGATAGGTGAAACATCGGCTATCATCGCAGCCAATAAACCTTGAGTCATGCCCATGTGTATCCCCCAAAGAGAAGCACCTACCATAACAGCTATCCACTGATTAATTGCAAGCAGTATATCGGCAACCATTAAGACCAATAGGCCTATTATTAACAGCCTGGAATGACTCATGTTATCAGCAAGTTTGCCGAATGGATAAGCAGAAACAGCATAAAAGAAACTCATGATAACCATTACAAACGGTGCTGCAGCAATTGACATCCCAACATTCATTGCACGTAACACAAGAAACGCTTCACTAAAGCGGGCAAGGGTGAAAATTGCTCCAATTGCAACAAGCCACCAATAAGCCCTACCTAAACGAGATAAATTTTGACGCTGAAGCGGATTGATGCGCTTTTTATTCGGCTTCTGGATTTTTGGTTCAGTTACCCCAACAATAAGGAGTAAAACAGATAAAACTCCAGGAATGACTGCAATCCAGAATACTGCTCGGAAATGATTAGCAAAAAATACCATCAATCCGCCTGCTAATAAAGGACCCAGTACTGCACCTATTGTATCCAGTGATTGACGAAGCCCAAATGAACTGCCCCTTAGATGACAGGGTGCAATATCAGCAACCAGTGCATCACGAGGAGCACCTCTGATCCCTTTTCCTACTCTATCGAGTACTCGGGCACATAAAACAACACCACTGGTCGGTGCTAAGGCAAACAATGGTTTTGATAAAGCACCCAATGCATAGCCAATAACAGCGAGCGCTTTTCTTTTACCTAAATAATCACTCAATATACCTGAAAAAATTTTCACAATAAGTGCTGTGGATTCTCCTACCCCTTCAATGACACCAATTGTAAAGGTGCTTGCACCTAAGGTAGTTGTTAAAAATAATGGCAATAAGCTATGAATAATTTCTGATGAAATATCCATTAGCATGCTGACAAATCCTAAAATCCAGATGCTTATCGGAATCTGTGATAAAACAGAATTTGATTTATTATTCATGGTGAGTACATGGTTTCAGTTATTTATTTATAACACTCAGCGAAACAAAACGTCGATTTTTTTAGTCGAATCTCGATTTAAGCATGTAACAATCTATTAAAACTTAGCCCCCTTTGGATGTCAGCCACAACTCTATGATAGGAGGGAAGTTTCCCTTCATCGTTTATGCGCTCTCTCTTTTCTGCTATGGGTGTTGAGAAATTAGGTGGTGTTGCTTAATACGCTGCATTATATTTATAACGTTAACAGGGCTGTGACATTACCCAAAATATCTGGGAGATATTATGGAAATTATTTTACCTGATCGAGTGAAGCTTCATTATGATCAAGCAGGTTCTGGCCATCCGACGTTTATTTTTGTACATGGTGGTGGTGCAGATACATCACATCTTGCGCCCCAATTTAATTTTTTTTCTGCTTATGGTACGGCTATCAATATAGATTTAAGAGGATATGGAAAAAGCGATAAACCAAGAAAATATGGGACTATTGAGCAATATGCCGAAGATATAGCACATCTTTGCCAGCATTTGGATATTAAAAACCCCATATTGATTGGCCATAGCATGGGTGGCATGGTCGCTGTAGAATTTGCAGCCAAATATCCATTGCTTCCTTTAGCTATTGTTTTAATCAGTTCTGGAGTATTGTTTCCTAAGGCAGCCTTGGACGACGAAGAAAATGTTCTTCGAGGTCTTAAAAGCCCCACTTATCGTACCGCCATTCAAAAACTGATTGACCAAATTTGCCTACCGTCTGATCAGTTTAAATCTCATATAGAAGACACTTTTTTTGCAATTTCACAAGCTCAATGGATCTCACATTTTGAGACAATGTTTGCTTGGAATAAAATAGCCCCTAATCGTGTAAAAACTTGTAAATTACCCATGTTATACATTGAAGATAGTGGTGGATGCTATAGTGATTTAACTCTTTTTTCAAAGCTTTGCCCTCAACTAATTATCGGCAAGGTTGTGGGTGCAGGCCACTTTCCGACCTTAGAGGTGCCCGACCAAGTGAATAGCATGATAGCGCATTTTGTAAAAATATATATTACGAACAGAGGTCTATTAAAATAGTTAGTCAATTAACAGGATATTGCCTCACGCTGTATACCACACTTGCCAATAATTCACACAAAAGAGCAATATTTCCAGATTAGAAAGGGGGGCAATAAACCCTGGTTGGAAAACGTTGCAAAATTATGCTCGCGCTTGTGGGTTTGAAAGTTCGGTAAAGGTTAACGATTTAAATTCAGAACGCCATAGAACATAAATGACAATTTCTGATTATTATGGAGCAACATTTCATTGAGGGTTAATGGATCTTCGCTGCCAAGCTTCTTTCGATAGCTCCCATACTTCGTGCTCTTTAAAGACAGGATCTACAACTTTAGCTGGTTTGATATATAACAATCGAGCTCCCATTTTATCTTTAATTCGATGAGATGGGCCATTACCTACGGCATTGGTGAAAACCATTTTTTCAAACCCCAGGACGTCAAAAGCGTAGTTTGTAATAGGAACTAACGCTTCTGTCATAATGCCTCGACCCCAAAATTTCTTGCCTAACCAAAATCCACGGTTATCTGGATTCGCTATGCGCCTCAGTTCAATAGCACCTATCAATTCGCCAGGTGATTTTTGGAGAAATATACCCCATAGCCATCTTTCTTTACCTAAATAAGGAATGATTTCTTGGTTTAAATAATCCCGAACACCTTCAGCAGGGTATGGCCATGGCACAGAGGCAGTTAAATATCTTATGACCTCATAATCTATGAAATATTTTTCATAGTTTGGTAAATCCGCCTCAGTCATTTCACGAAGAATCAAGCGCTCAGTTTTAAACGTTGGGATCATGTTACTTTCCAATTAATGATGAGTATAAATAAGCGATAGAGTGTAGCTTGGAAATTTTTAAAACCTGACCAATTTATTCGATTTCGCGCTAAACGCCAAACAACCAAAAGGTCGCCAAGAGGAGCAATTGAATATCTATAAGGAATCTCGAAGACTACTATTTCCTCTTTTAGAAACATACATGTCAGAATCAGCAAGAGCCATCATATCTCCAAGTGTTTGATGCTGTTTGGGATCATATTGGATTACACCCACACTGAATTGGATTGTATAATCGTTTGTTGTTGCAGATTTTAATGAATCTTTTAAGCGTTGAATAATACCAGATACATCTTTTTGGTTTAGTCCGGAACAAAATACACAAAACTCGTCACCACCTAAACGTGCGATTACGTCATAATAGCGAAAGTTTTGGAGAAGACAGTTTGCGAAAATTTTTAATACGTTGTCACCTTCCGCATGCCCGAATTGATCATTGATGGACTTAAATTGATCTAAATCAAAAAATAATAAAGTGAAAAGCTGATTTTGACGTTGGCACTTTTGAAATAAATAGGAAGCTAGCTTTAAAAATCCCCTACGGTTAGATAACCCGGTTAACTCGTCAGTCATAGAGAGCTGTAATTGCTCCAAATCCATTTCGACCATTTGAGCAAGATCGTAAATCACATTAGGGTCAACTTCATTTCTTGCTCTAGGCTTATTATCAATTAAGCAAATCACACCTACATTATATCCTTTGATTTTTAAAGGACAGCCTAAATAAAATCTGAAATTGGGTTTCCCCACGACAAAAGGATTATCATGAAATCGCTCATCTTTGGTTGCATCTTCAACGACCATAATTTCATCTGAAAGAATCACATGGCCACAGAATGATGTCTTTCTCGCGGCTTCTTTTATGTCAAAACCTTGTGTAGATTTCATCCATTGGCGCTCTGCCTCTAGAAATGAGATAACAGAAATGGGAACTTCAAAAAGCTTGCATGCAATACGTGTTATTCTATCGAAGCGTTCCTCTTGTTCAGTATCAAGTATTCGTAATTTATAGAGAGTCGCCAAGCGTTTGGCTTCATTTTCAGGTATGTCTGGAGGAATCATATTGTCTCTGCAAATCAATGTAAAATATCCATATAAAACATTATAGTTGCCCTTTCGGGTATCGACAGGAAAGGGGAAAAATTTTTATTAACACCCGAATATAAATGGGCAGGGCTTGTGTAAAACGGGTTAGGGCTTAAAGCTTGTATTCAATAATCAAAAATTAAGCCCTGCCTGAGATTTTCCTACTTGTACAAAGAACCTATTATGTTTTTTTAGTTGTACCTGCTGGTCTTAAACAGTAAGGTGGAGGATTGGGATTAGTTGTTGAACAATTACCTCCCGCAACTTTATTTAATTCTTTAGTGGATAGTTTTTTACCTTGTTTTAGAGGTTTTTCTGATTTGAGTGATTTTCTATTCATAGCAAACTCCACACGGCAGTTCAAAGACAATATTCAGTTGTTACTGTATAATTTTAGTACATATCAGTATCTTTAACATTATTGGTTTGGTATGAGGGTATATCCATCAGAGGTAGGGCATGACTTGGTAGATAATTAGAATCCTGTCAAGAAAAGCAGGGGATATCTGGAACAAAGATCTCCTCAAAAAGATGAACGACTATTCATTCCACGTTACCGGACATGGTTACAAGACCTAAATATTTATCGGATTTGCGAAAGAGTTTTAAAGCAAGAGTTGGCTTTTTTGCCTGAACACGAAAAATTTGAATTTAATCCACATAAATTAAGGCATACTTTCTTGAAGAAAAGTCACTGATAAACAGGGGGGCACGTTGCCCGGGAATTAAGTGGAAATATGCCCATTAAAGTTAGGCCAAGCCTGAGATGCAGGCGACCATAGAACGTCTTTTCGAAGGTTAAACAGTTGATTAGCTCACAGGAGAGGTAAGATGAGATTTATATGTAATATAGATAAAACAGATCGCATAAACCGGATAATAATTGGTTTAGCACTGTGTATTGCGGCACTGTTTGGAATGGGAAAATATTTTTATATTGCATTAGGACTGGTATTGATCATAGAGGGCATTGTTGGCTGGTGCTCTATCCCCTATCTGCTAGGCAAGGTCAAGCGACTGTTCTTAAGACAATAAAAGAACGAACTCTTGCTGGTCTTGAAGCTGCTCAGGGGGCGGCAAAGAGGGTGTGGGGAAGACTACCATTGTTTAACGAGTCCTAAAGATTGGTAGAACGTCTGTTCGACGCACATTATTGTTAGATAATAAGGAATCATTTAAATGGGTTATCAATTAGAGATTATTACGGACACGTCATTGATGGAGGAGCAGAATAAAGTTGTTCGAGAGGGCATCATTAGTTTCAATGAGCCATTTATAGGCAGTAAACCAAAAAGATTTTCAGTTTATGCTAAAGACAAAAATCAGATAATAGGCGGGGCTATTGTTTATGCTCATGCAACGTCAATTTATATCGATGTCCTGTGGGTAGACAATCACTATCGAGGCTCAGGTATTGGGACAGATTTATTAAATGCTGTCGAACAAGAAGCCTTGAAGAGAAACATTAGCGAATCAACTTTAGACACATTTTCTTTTCAAGCTGAAGAATTTTATTTAAAACAAGGGTATACCCATTTGGGAACTATTAAAGATTACTTAGAAGGTTATGACCGTATTTATTTAAGAAAAAAACTGAGATGAAACCAATGAGAGTGGGTTAATTAAAATAACCATGATGACCTCCAATACTGTTTATATCGTGAACAGGAGCCTTTTTACCAGGATCCCAGTCCGGGGGCAAAGGGGTTCCTCATGATAACTAATGCCCCTTTTAATCAGTTAAACTCCAGTTAGTTACTTTAGGAAGACACTCAAATCCTGGACTTGCAAAATAATAACCTTGCATGAGTGAAATTCCATTTTCTTTAAACCACCGAGCTTCTGCGGCTGTTTCTATACCTTCAGCAATAATTTTTATGTTGAGTAGATTTACAGTTAAAATAATTCCTTTAACCATAGCTTGTGTTACTGGGTTAGAATTAATATTACGAACCAATTTAATATCAATTTTAATGAAATTCGGTTGAAAATCAGAAAGCAACCCAAGACCGGCATATCCCGCACCAAAGTCGTCAATGGCAGTTGCAAAACCCCGGTTTTGATAATACTGAAAAATAGTAAGTAACTTTTTGGGATCATGAATTTGTTCACTTTCAGTCACTTCGAAAATAATTTTTCCTAAGGGAAAATGTGCTTTTTCTGCGGCGGCTATAGTAGTTCTTATACATAGTTCAGGTGAGTAAATTGCATTTGGTAAAAAATTAATTGAAATACATTCCTTCATTCCAAGTTTTTGAGCAAGAAAAATACTTCGTATACGGCATTCTTGATCAAATCGATAACGATTTGTATCGTTAACTTTAGAAAGAATCTCTTCTGCCCCTTCTCCTTTTAATCCTCGAACTAAGGCCTCGTATGCAAAAATTTCTTCTTTATTAACATCAACGATGGGTTGAAAAGCGAAGGTAAAATCAAATTTGAGATTAGTTTCACATAATCCACAGGCAGGATTTAGTTGATCCTTTAAAGTCCTTTTTTTCAAAATTAGTTCCTTTTAGGCCTAGAATTTACGTAGCTTATAGGGTTCTTTGCTTTTTACCACGGCATTTAATTGTTTGAGTCCCTGATTACCAAAATAGGTATGACCCTAATCACTATAATGTCTAAAGAAAAGTTCTGACAGACATTTTACAGGACTTTTTTCGGTTAAAAAAAGTATGGCCAAAAAATCGGCTTTAAAATCGGATATCGTTTCAATTCTGGCTTTATATCCAAAAGCCTAAAGTTTTGAAACTTAATTAGCTGCCTTATTCACCATTCTCAATATAATTCGCTGCAAAATTTGCGATTAATATCTACTTCTGCACCGGGTCGTTATATTGACTAAAAAGCTAATGATTTTTTATCAAAGTCTTGGTCTGATTTTATAAATAACTCTCCTTTTGGCCCTGTGTGTACGTAGACCAAATCCATTGAGTAGAGAAGCTTTGAAAGAGGCGCCTTATTTATGGGATTCCAGTCCAAGCGTATGCTTGTCAAGGGCACAATCGTGACTGTAACATAGAGGACGGCTTCATTCTATTTGTTAAAGACTTATATGGCTTGGATTAAGCTGGATACATCACAAACCAGGGCCGAAGAAATCGGTAATGCCTCAACTCATGCGATTGGAGCATTATTAAGTTTAGTCGCCCTTATTTTATTAACTCTATTTGCTGCCTATCAAAATGACAGCTTGAAAATAGTATCAAGTATTGTTTTTGGTTGTACTTTACTCTTGATGTATGTGTGCTCTACCGTTTATCACAGTATGACGGATCCAAAAATAAAACATTTATTCCGTATCTTGGATCATGCGTCAATCTATTTGCTAATAGCTGGAAGTTACACACCATTTTTGTTAGTGACGCTTAATGGCTCTCTAGGATGGACCATATTCACCATTATGTGGTCTTTCGCTTTAGTTGGAATATTATTCAAATGGTTTTTTGTTCATAAATTTGACCTGCTTTCTACACTAATTTATCTTTTGATGGGTTGGATGGCTTTGATCCTTATAAAACCTCTTTATCAATTATTGCCGCCAGGGGGATTAACCTATATCGTAGCAGGAGGTTTATGTTATACGGTTGGTGTTATTTTCTATATTTGGGAGCGATTGATATTTAGTCACGTGCTTTGGCATTTGTTTGTCTTATCGGGGAGTATTTGCCATTTCTTTGCAGTATTATTTTATGTGATCATTGTTTAGTACATTGTACAATAAATGATAACTACTACATCACCAAGGTAATGTAGTAGTAAAAAATGCCTCTCGTTAAAGAGCCATTATATTCTGTGCTTGAGGACCTTTAGCCCCTTGCGTTACAACGAATTGCACTCGCTGTCCCTCAGTAAGCGTTTTAAAACCAGAACTTACAATCTCTTTAAAGTGGGCAAATACATCTGGGCCAGACTCTTGTTCAATAAAACCAAATCCCTTCGCTTCGTTAAACCACTTCACAATCCCATTTACTGTTGTAGACATGTGTATATCCTTTAATTTTTTATTAAAATGCCTTTAATAGGCGAAAGTAGCTGGAAACAGGTCAGCAATAAAACTACAGTACGAGGGATTAAATGAATAAAACGACGATTTGGAGAATGTAAAAAAGACATTTTTCTAGCTGAGGTAATAGTAGTACTATTTGTGTTAACAAGCTAGCTTTATTTTTTACGACGATTAAATTAAATAGCTTCAAAAGGTGGAGGCGTCAGCAAAGACTTCCTCCTTGATGCAAAATCGACAAAGGTCAAATCGCACAATCAGCTGGATTAGAGAAGGAATACTTATCCTTCTATAAAACACAGAAAATGATACTTGCGGTATATCCACAAAATTTTATTCTGATTCCTTTGTAGAAATTGAGGGCAGGGTAGCCAAAGCCCAATCTACATTTAAACGAACAAATGGATAGGGCTTGCAATGTTAAGTTATTCAGTAACGCTATCATGAGCTATATTCGCCCACTAAGGTTTATTGTCGGGGCTCTCATTGGGTTGTTGTGTTTTAATTTCATCAGGTTGATTGGCAACTTCCTTTTTAATCTCGTCTAATTTGTCCTCACTTGAGGTTCGAAATACACGAAAGTCCCAACTACCAGTCGTTCCTCTTTTGTACAACGCCAGACAAGCAGGAATGATTCCTGCGCTCACAAGAGCTAAACCAAGCTTAGCTAAGATATCCCTCCATTCGCTATAATTTTGTAAGTCGCCTCGTGCCCCAGAAATAGCAACGTCACAGCGTCTCTTAAAAGCACTAGAATTCTTAGGATTAGATAAATAGGCCTTTCTTGCGTCGAGAAGGTTTGTGTGGAGCTTTTCGGTAGCCTCTGAGGCCTTCGTTTGTTTATACTGATCAAATTCTCTTTTCTTAGTTTGCAGATCCACTAGCAGCTGATCAAAACCCCTAAGTTGTTTTTTTAATGTTTCACGGGCATTAACTGCATTTCTTGAGTTATCGCTTAAGTATTCAAGTATATCGCTCAAGTCCTGTTCTGATTTAACCTGATTATGAACCTGTTCGTGGTTAGCTTCATAAACAGTAGTGCGCTGCTCTGGACTTAGGAATTCAAGTATATCACGGAAGTCTTTGGCCGATTTAATCAGTTGAGGAACCAGGTTTTTGCAAGCATTATTAACCTCCGTGCGTTGGTCTGGACTTAAGAATTCAAGCACATTGCGAAAGTCTTCGGCCGATTTAATCAGGTGGGGAGCCTGGTCTTTGCATGCGCTGTAAACCGCAGTACGTTTATCTTGGGTTAAAAGTTTAAGATCCTCAAGGAAGTTATAGCTTGATTCAAACCATTGAGGAAGTTGTTTTTTAACATGCTCACTAGAAAGAACCTCAGTGCACTGCTCCGTGCTTAACATAGTAATTACAATATACAAGTCCTTGGCAGATTTAATCAGTTGAGGAATATGGTCTTTGTAGATCCTATAAATAAGAGGATGTTTCTCTAAAGGTAACTCTTGAAGCACACGATACAAGTCCTGAACTGAATGAATTAGTTGAGGTAATCGTGTTTTTAGCTCCTTATCAGAAAGAACCTCGTTGCACTGGTCCAGGCTAAGGCGAGAAATGGCACGCCTCAAGTCATAATCTGATTTAATCAATCGAGGGATTATGTTTTTGCAATCGTTATAAAGGCTAGTTTGCTGGTCTTCACTTAAGTATGACATTACCTCAAACAATTCATGGACTCTTGTAATCCACTGAGGAAGTTTGGCTTTGAAGGCCTCATAAAGAGCAGAGCGCCTTGTTTCATCTAAGCGTTGAAGAATGATATTAAAGTAAATAGGAAGATTACTATTATCGCTAAGCCGAGATTTCATTGTCTCATTAGAAAGAATTTCAACACACTTCTCTGGGCTTAGGAACTTAAGCAAAGTAAACAAATCCTGGCTTGATTGAATCAGTCCCGGAATTTTGTCTTTATAGACTACTTCATAAACTGGAGTAAATTGCTCTGGACTTAAGCCTTTAAATGCATCAACGAGTTCTTGGGACGATTCAACGGTTGGAAGTTGGCTTTTTAATTTCTCACTAGAAAGAATCTCAGCACATTGCTTAGGATCTAAGCAATGCAGGACCTCAGCGAGGTTTTGGACTGATTTAATCAGTTGGAGGATTTGGTCTTTACAGGCGTCATAAACAGAAATAAATTGCACTGGACCTAAGATTTTAAATACAGCAGCGAAGTCATTAACTGTTTTGATCAGTTGGGGAATTTGATCTTTACAGGCTTCATAAACAGCAGGATGCTGCTCTGGCTCTATGTTTCTAAACAAGCTTCGCAGATCTCTAATTGTCCTGAGAATTCCTGGGAGTTCTTTTTTTAATAGCTCACTAGAAAGAACGATAGTGCTCTGCTCAGGACTTAAACTGCAAATTAAATCACTCAAGCCTTCAACGCGTCGATTTGATTTAGTCATCAGTTGAGGTAATTGGCTATCGAATGCCTTAACAACAATCTGAGAGCGCTCGCTATCTAAGGATATAAGTAAGGAAGCAAAGTCTTGTGGGTGAGTCAATAATTTGGGGCCAATCTTTAGCGCTAGTGCATTGAGCAAGGCTTCTAATTTTGCAGGGGGTGTTTCAATACAAAAAATGACTAATTCCTCAACAGTTTCGAAACAGCCATTGATTTGATTCAAAACATCATCAGTGCAAACCTCCCTAATTTCATTTGGAGTTAAAGTAATAATTAGCGGTAAATCAGCTTTGTTTTTAATGGCTATCTGAATATTTAGTTCCTTAATTAATGCTGCTCCAATCTCTACGTTCTCAGAGCCCTCATAAGGTTTTATTGCCTTTGGAGATGTTAGTTCCCCCTCGGATTTCATCATTCCTTTGAACCCTGTGGCCTCTTTAGAGTCAAGAGCGCTTAGAGCGGAAATAAAGTCACTTCTAGCGGTATTAAATGTTTTTTCGAGGCCCTCGATTAGCTTTGCTTTGCTTTCACCACTAATAGAAATCGCACTTAATTCAATTTCATGACCTCTTATAGCGTTTTCAGATCCTTGCCGGCGGGTAGCCAAACAAGTCTCCAGATTCTCTGTCGCATTGAGGTTTTTTGTCCAATCAGAGGCAAGCTCAAGGAGTTTATCGATTTCTTGCTTAATACTGGCAGGAATCTTCGCTTTCAGTTCGCCGAGGGCATTGTAGTACTCCATGAAACGGGTAATTGCCGCATACGCGCCTTGTCCGGCATTTTCTTCCTTACCAACCCCATGAACACTGTTGAAATAAAGTTGGCGATTGAGTTCACGCAAATGCCCCAACAAATTGCTTTTGTCAGACAAAGCTGTTTCATAGTTTGTTTTGGCCTCAAGCAGTTCTTTTGCTAATGAAGAATGCTCTGCAAAACGATTATATTCTGCAGCAACTACAAGGGTCATGTTTCCAGGGATTTTATAATCATAATAGGGATTGCTTAGAGAGTTGGCGGAACTACTGGATACATCTAGCTCGGTGAGCAAATGCACCGGAAGTAAGTAGAAGCCTTTACCACTAATAATATGTGTTTTCAAAATCTTGTGGATATCAACATCCTGCCATCTTTGAGTAGTAGGATCGTAGGTAGGATATAAATCAGGATAAGTTTCAACCACAGATTCTGTACTTACGGTAGGCATTAACACATGGATAACACCCACCAACTCTATATTTTTTCTAGGTTTGCCAGTGTTGATTTCTGCTGTATTTTTCTCATTAACTACCCAGGTTGCGAGATCACAAAGTAGACGAGTCACGCCACTATCCGGTTGCGCTGTGTAAGGAACAGCTTTTCCCTCATTAATACGTGTCCAGTTTTCTGCAAAAAATTGAGGAAGGGCTTTCATTAGATAATCAGCGCTACTTTCCTGGTCGTTTGCCAAAAGAGTCTCTAATCTTTCGAGAGTTTTTAGGGAGTCAGCATTAATTACTTTATCTTTTAATGAAAGAGAGGCGTCATTGCGAGCTTCAAAGGCTTCCCTTAGAGACTTGATACGCGTGCTTAATTCTTGATGAATAGTGGTTGAATCGAACATAAAATTTCCAAATAGAACACATTGTGTCCATTATTTTATCAATTACAAATCGAAATGACAGAGAATATTAGGAATAGCTTGTTTCCAAAAAGGAATAGCTGTGTAATTTCAACGAAGGTTATCGATGAGCGCGGATTAAGTCTTTTTAGAGGTAAGAACAAAGCTTAATTTTACCGACGATAGAGATTTTTATACTAAGCAATTATGAGAGATGCGTAGTGAAATAATTAGTGCGATGAAAACTTATAACGACGACAAAGTAGCCAGTAAAATGACACCCACTGAGGTGAAAAGCCTTTCCCTCTGAAAATCCTGTGTACGCACCTATTGTTGAGAATTACCCCTCGACGAGGTGAGAAACATAAATAGGGCCAGTGCTTGAATTTTGATTTTCTACAAGCACTGGCTCTATTTATTCTCAATCAAAGGTAATATTGCATCAATGGATTAGAGAATTATCAGTCATAGATAATCAGATTGCTTTAGTAGCCAGTTCGGTTTTCACCCAATTATGGCGGAGACGGGTCTGTAGACGAACTGACAAATTTGTGCGGTAGTTGGTCTATTCAAATTTTGTCGGGCTTGGGTAACTCATCAAATCGTTTCAAGTCTGCTAACTGGTCTTCCCAAGCCGAACGACTGGCAAAATAAATATGGGCAGTTGGCTCCAAAGAGCTATCGTTATCCAGTGATCCTGCAGGTAAAACGACCTGTGAATTGTCTTCCTGTCGAGGAAGCGGGCTTCCACAAAGAGTGCAAAATGCACGTTGCTTCCTTGTTCCCTTCAACGCGAAATAAGTGATATTGTTTTCACCACTTTCCCATACCAATAGAGCGTTGCTAAAGAAAATATTGGCTCCGTGGATGGTACCTGTTTCTTTTCTACATCGACTACAATGACATAAATACATCGCTTTCGGTTTTTCTCCGGTGATGACATACCGACAAGAGCCACACAAACATTCACCTGCATATTGATTCATTATCAAAACTCCCAAATTCTCAAGCAAAAATCCCCTTAAGTATACTTCTCTAAAAGTTAAAAAATAGAGAAACGTGAAGCATTAAAGCCAGCCCCTATGTTCGCCGCTGAGTTCTCTCTTGAGGATGGACTTCTCAACTTGGTCTAAATTTGAGCTATTATTAAAAAAATACCTTCTTTGCTATAGGAAAAAAATATGAAAGAGTCTCCAAAGAATCCTTCTAAAAATAAGAAAATCGTTAAAAACGAGGATTTAAAAAATATTTCTGGAGGGGGTTTAAAAGATGCATTCAATCCACCTGGACACAATGAAGATTTGCCTGATCCTGGTGATGAGCTTCGTCGTAAACTTAAAGAGGCGCTTAACCGTTAATAGCATGAATTATTTTAAATAGGCACAGGAAATTTCGACTATCGCAGCTTCATGGTAAAGGCTTGAGTTTTGTATTTAATCATCAAAACTCAGCCCCTAGTGGAAATCACGATAGCTTAGGCCGTATTTGCAATATCACTGGACACCTTGCAGCATTAGAACTTCATAAAAATGACGTCATTTGAAATCGGTTGGATTTTTAGATATTTACTGCGCTATAAAAAATGCGCATTATAGCTTACTCTTTATTTTTGCAATACAGCCTGAAATACTACCCGTAAATGGATTTTACCCATGCGAAAACCAGTTACAATAACTATTGCACTAGTTATTTTGTTTTTTTTAAACAATGCCTACACAGGTATCCCATTATGGACTGTTATACCTGATCCGAATTACCCGACTAGTCTCTATCTCACTTCTATGAGTAAAGCAAATGTCGTCTATACCATCACCAACAAATCACACAAAACACATACGTTGGCGATGCAACCCATTCGAGGGGTAACCCAAATTACTTCAGGGGATAATTGTTCGAGTGTATTCACTTTAGCGTATCAAAAATCTTGTACACTGAGCTTATTAATTAATGGCAATCTTTTGACAGGTAATATACACGGTGGACCTGTTGTTTGTGAGCAGGGAGGTACATTTGAGTGCTATCAACCCAGTTTTCCCAATGTTTTGAATATTACCTTTATCCCTATTGCAAGGTATCTAATTACGCCTGTAGCAGGTGTAAATGGGGCAATTAATCCTGATAATCCGCAGACAGTACTCGCTGGAAGGAGCTTAACGTTTACTGCCAGGCCAAACTCCGGATATCAGGTTGATCAATGGTTGGTAGATGGCGGTATCGTTCAAAAGGGAGGAAGTACTTTTACCTTGGCGCAGATTGATACCAATCATACCGTAGAAGCGACCTTTACCAGAAGCGGCACACTCTTTGCTGGCACAGCCGGTGGAGACGTTTATTTTTCACTAGATAATGGCTTAAATTGGAATACGGCAACAACTCCCTCACCTGGATTTTCAGTCAACAGTGTCTTTGCAACACCGAATACACTTTATGCAGGTAGTGCGGATGGTAAAGTCTACTACTCGACTAATAATGGCGTTACGTGGAATGCAACTGCAGCCGTTCCAGGTGGAACAGCGGTAAAAAGTGTCTTTATTACCTCCATCGGCAATGTCTTAACTATTTATACCGGCACCCAAGACGGGCATGTGTATTATTCTATTGATGGAATAACCTGGAATGCAACAACTAATCCGGGGGCTGGCGCAGTCAATAGCCTTTTTATTACCCCTGGAAATACGCTCTATGTAGGAAGTAATGATGGTAACGCTTATTATTCTACCGATAACGGTACTAATTGGATTCAAATTACAGGGCCTGAATCCAACTTATCTGTCCCCATCCAAAATATTTTTGCGGTCAATAATCAGCTGTATGTCAATATTCGCAAAATTTCCTCCAACAGTACCTTACCAGCCGGAACGGTTGATTTTGAATACACCTACACAAGTAATAGTTTGACGAATACCAACCCTACATGGAATTTATTATCGCAAATAACGTACACCTTATTTGTCAATGCAGATGCCAGTGCAATTTATGCTGGCACGCAAGATGGCTATATATTCTCATTAACCACAGGCGATGAGCTGGGATTTATTACCTATAGCCCTATCTCCAGCTTATTTTTTATAAGTTAATCCAGGGAACTCTTTCATGACAAAACTTAAATTTTTGTTGCCATTGGGGTTTATTGTTATGACTTCCTTTGCGGCTCAAACAACGACTTTAGTCAGTTTACCTAACCCTGGGGCACAGTTACTTAATAAAGCCCGCTTAATTAAGGGGGCTGCAGCAGACACTCAATTCTCATTGAATGTTTGGTTAAAATTACGTAACAAACAAGACCTGGATCAATTGGTTCAGGATGTTTATGATCCTAAGAGTCCACGTTACCAGCAGTTTTTAACGCGCGCTCTTTTTGAAGAAAAATTTGCACCCGGCCAAGAAGCAGAAGAAAAGGTATCTCATTTTTTTCTGAATCATGGGATGCAGGCCAAAATAGTGAATCACAGTATTCGTGTCACAGGTTCTGCGGCACAAATTGAACAGGCCTTGCATGTGCAAATGAACTACTATCGCTATAAGCATAAAGTTTTTCACGCCAATGTAGGCACCCCGAGACTAATACCCGAGATTGCTCAATATGTGGCTGAAATTACAGGGCTAAATACCATACCCGAATTTCAGGAAAACATCGGTCATGCTAAAACGGAAACTCAAAGTACAACTCATGATTTAAATTTCCTCGAGAATAATTTCATCCCTACCGCACTCCCTACTACTATTTCCTTACAAGGATTTTCTGGTGCCAATCTACGAAAAACGTATAACGTAGGTAATATTCCTAAAATTAATGGAGTACGTTTAAATGGCTCCGGACAAACGTTAATCATTGTCGATAAATGCGGTACCAATGGGCCTGCACAAATCTTAAGTGATGCGAATCAGTATTTTAAGATGAATGACATCGCTCCTTTTATCATTTCTGGCCCTGCAAAAAATTTTGCAATCGTGAATCCTGATGGAAGTCCTTTTACAAATTGTCCAAACGCATCCTCGTTCAGCAGAGAGATTGTCCTGGATATTGAAGCGTCACATACCATCGCCTCAGGAGATAATACCGTTTTGGTTTTAGGTACTGATCAGCGAACTACTTTAATGGATGTCATTAATACCCTAATACAGAATAATTATACTATTGCCGGTTTTACCAATGCGTATGTAATATCGAATAGTTGGAGCAGCCCTGAAAGCTTTGATGCGGCACTTGAATCAAGTTTACAGCTTGCTGCCGCTGCGGGAATTAGTATTAACTTTTCTTCAGGTGACTGTGGTGATAATACCTATACCAATGCAGGCAAATGTAATGGCTCGTGGCCTTCAGCCCCGACTGTCGATTATCCGTCAAGTTCAGCCTATGTTACAGCCGTTGGCGCAACCGCTTTGTTTGTCGACAATCATTACAATTATGCTTTTGAAACCGTTTGGGGAACTGTGGAATCGGTCGGTGGGGTATTATCATACACCGGAGGAACCGGTGGCGGAATTAGTCAATTTTATGGGCCAGTTCCCTGGCAAAGTTCGATTAGCAGTTTTACCGCAGGAGGTTATGGCGTTATAAATAATTTTGGCAACCGTCGTGCTTTGCCAGATGTTGCCATGTTAGGTGATCCTCGTACAGGTTTATTGATTATTGCTAATGGGACACAAGTACAAGATGGCGGTACCAGTTTAGCGTGTCCCTTATTCTCTGCAACGCTGGTATTAGTGAATCAGGCACGCAGCCTTCTCAATAAGGCCACACCCATTGGTCAAGCAGCACCTTATTTATATCAGCAAAATAATCTTTTATTAGCCAACAGGGCAATTAATCTTATTATTCCACCGAGCCTAATGATTAATGGCGCTACTCAACCCCCTTCAACATTAATACATAATACACCCGCTCCCGCTTCGTCATTTACAATTGCTAATGTGACCTTTGGCTGGGATTCGTCTCTAACACTTGAGCCAGAAAATCAATTTTGGAATGATGGAGTAGGCGTGGGCTCGCCGAATATCCCTAATTTTGTAATGGCCATGGCCAATATGTAATGGATTGATAATGTAGAAAGGGCTTGAATTTTGTATTTAACCATCAAAACCAAAGTCCTGTACCCATCGTTTTGAAAAGCATGCAGCAACCTTCCAAATGTGAAGTATATATAACGATAAAATTACCGATGTGATACGGTGCTCCGAG
The DNA here is from genome assembly GCF_900452385.1 of Legionella donaldsonii. NCBI lineage: Bacteria > Pseudomonadati > Pseudomonadota > Gammaproteobacteria > Legionellales > Legionellaceae > Legionella > Legionella donaldsonii. The sequence continues at coordinate 513,828 of NZ_UGOA01000001.1, forward strand.
CTTGGGAGTAACAAAATAGGTTGGGTGATAAGGTCGGGCACAGGACCCGACCGATACTGCATCAAGCAAGAATGGCTGTTTTCAGAATTGGACCTTCGTCTACGCTGCTTTTTTCTCTCAGCACTGGCGCATAGAGCAATGAGTAACGGCAGCGCAAAAATCGAGAAGCATGAGAGCCTGGGTTCTCTATATGGGAAGGCTCTTCCTCTTGTGAAGGATTTGATAAGTCCTTAAACACCCTTACTTCCTCATTAAACGCATTTAAAAACTTTAAAAAATTAGCAGAAAATTGACAGGTTTCCGACAATTGACTAATTTTTTCCAGTTCCGCTATGATGAGGCTAATTTGCTCAGGATCAGCATTCTTGTCATTGAATCTTGCTGCACACGCAAATTCAACCTTGAGTTTATATAATCTTGCATAAAGGTTGCTTTCCAAATGCTGCATTTTAATTTGCTTGAAATCCAGAATTTCAAGTTTTTCAATCAGCAGATTGGCACGCTTTAACAAGGAGGTATTTTTTTCGTTGTTCGAAAACCCTTTCAATGTATCAACCAACGCCTCTTTTTCTCGATCTAATTTTCCAAGCTCATGGTTCTCCTTTTCCCAATCAATGACATAATTCTCGTCCATTTCAAACGCTTCCTGATTTCTATCCTTTAGAAAACCTGAAACATTATTGAGCACGGAGTCAGTGAGGGCTTTAATGGAATCTTGCAGTAGTTGCTGACGCATGTTCGGTTGATTAGTGGCGCTGGCACTATTAAGCACTTTGCCAAATTTAACGGGTTTTGCCGGTTTTAATTCGTTATTGGTAGGCTCTAACAATTGACTTCTTTCATAACCGTCGTCGGAATCATAAGGGGCAACGGGCGTTTTCAACCTTTCTCTTAACAAGTCATTAAGTGGCGCGTCAATTTCTTCTGATAGGCGGAAAGTGCTGCGATCATCTTGCAATCGCTTGAAAATGTGCATTATTTTCCGTCCGCCGCCTGTCCTCCTGGTCATTTCTTCGCGCTTCTCATCTTTGCTTTTTAACTCAGATACGGTTTTATTACCATCTTCCAGGAACGTGACATCGCGCTGTATTAGAGGCATGGCAGGAATGACCGCTTGTTGGGCATTGAATATTGGTTTTAAGGCCTGACTGACAAGTAGCTCGTTAGACATTTTGTCCAAGGCGTCCTGACATTCCGGTGATAAACTGGCAAAAGTTTTCTTTAAACGGCCAATTTCGCTGCGTGAAAAAACGGATAAAATAGCATGGCAACCGGAGTAATCTTTGAGCTCGTCAAATAGATAATGGGCTACCCAAATCCAGCGCTCAATGATAATGGCTCTTTCTTCAATTGAATTGGCATCCAAAATAAGCCTTCCCACATAATCAGCCAAATTATTGTATTGGGCAGTATTGGCCACAATGCCGGGGGAACTCTTGAAAGCCCAGGGAGAAAATAATTCCGACGCTCGAATGTTTAAAAATAATTCTTGATCAATCCTTGCGATGGTTTGCGCGTAACGTATGACAACTTGCTTATTTAAATTTCCTACTTTGGCTGCAAAAATAGGGTTTGTTCTGATTTTGCTTTTCACTGCAGGATTCATAAGAAAGTCATTAAACGCTTGAAGGTCTAAGTTATTTGCCTTGAATCGGCTGATTAATTTTTTAAGGAGCTCGACGGGATTATGTTCGTCTTTGATTTGTTTCCTTTTGATGCTTATTTGATCAAATAGAGGTTTGCAATCGGGCGGTGCGGCTTGGAACGCTGCAACAAAACCCCTATTAAATTTTTCAAAAGTTTGCTTGCCCTTTGGGGTGTAATTAGCTTGCTTTAATGTATTATAGGTTTCTGCCATTTCTTTATACATGGCCGCGAGTGCTATTTGTTCCTTTTTAACCCGTTTTTGCAGACTATCTAATTCGTTCAGACTAGAAATTTCGGGAAGTTTTTTGCTGAGGTATGCGTTTAGACTCTCGTATTTTTCCAGGTACTTTGCCTGGTATTCAGAAAGTGCAGTAATATGTCGTTTCATTTGCGTTTTCTTCATCGGCTACCTCTTGTTTTTGTAGTTAAAACTTAATGTATAGTTGTACAGTAAGGTATGGCATGCTCCCTTGCAAAAACCTGCTTGAATTATACTCGATTAATTTATAAAGGGTATCTATCCATGCGAGAATAAAATATTATTTTGGTTGTCTAAATTTCTTTTCCTAAAACCCGTAACCGGGAATACGGCGACTTGTAGCAGAAATCTTTCGAAATTAGAGGCCTGTCAAGTGACAATTGAGAGCAAATGGGGGTAGGGTTTAGACTATTAATCCCGTTAAATAGCTTAAAAAAGCTGAGTCTGGAATAGATAATTTTTCAACCTATCTTGTTCCCATCAGCCGCAGCTTTTCCACATAACCTATGTGATTATTCTACAATTTCTGTTACCTTTTAGCTTGTATTATCCATGTCAATATGGAAAACGATTACTACATTATCAAGTTATTTAAAGGATGAAGAAATTGATAAAAAATAAATATGGGCTTCTCTTGGCTTTCGGATTAACTTCGATTGTAGTCCAATCCAGTATTGCTGGTGTGTCAACAGTAAAAAAGCAGACTGTATGGAAAGATCAAGTGGAAAAAACGGAAAGTAGGGTCTGGAAGCCGCTTGTCGCTTTTTCTGCTGGAGCAGCTTTTAGTAACAAAATAGGTCGTTCAGAATTTATTCCTATTAGAGATCCTATTGAGGATCAATTTTTTAGTTACGCTGCAGACCGTTCAACGCAAGGGAAATTTATTTATGGCGCGTCTTTGGGAATAGAATTCTTATTAAATCCCAAATGGTCTTTACAGACGAATGTGAGTTATTATCAACCTATGAAGTTTCATGCCCATGGTATAGTGACGCAGGGAGTGGATACACTATCAGTCGATTCCTTTTCTTATACGTATGATATCCAGGTGCGACAGGTATTATTTGAAAGCAAACTATTATATAACTGGCTCTACCGCTCAATGTCTTTTTATCCTTATGTTTCAGCCGGTATCGGGGTGGGGTTGAATTCAGCCAGAAATTACAATGTCAATATTGTTCCTCCATTCACTACCTTTAGTAATCAATTCACGAATGAGCGAAATACGTCTTTTTCTTACAAAGTAGGTCTGGGTGTTGATTATGAGGTGGCTAATCATGTTCGAGTAGGTGTTGGCTATCGGTTTGCCGACTTTGGCAGAGTTCAACTTGGAAATGCTTCAATTAATCAAGTTCCGACATTAAATAATTTATCACAGTCTCATTTATATACCAATGAAGTATTGGGACAAATAACCGTGGTGATTTAAACGAATCTGGAAAATTTATTGATTTAATGATGACAGGCTTATTTCCACTTTAGAGATAGGCTTGGTACTGAAATAACGAAATCTCTGTTTCATTTGATAACATAACTAACTCAAAGGATGAGTAATGAAATACAACGCTTGTTTTTATTCGATTGGTTTGGCAGGATTTTTGGTGTCGATGACGAGTCATGCCCTACCTTTCACGATTATTCCTCAAGGGACTTTACCTACATCAGTTAGCCGAGGAGGAAGTGTTGATGCGGCCTATACTGTGACGAATAATACGTTAACAACTCGTGTTAATAATTTTGTGAGATGGTTTCCTCCGAATGTGACTCAAGTGCTTGATCCGACCGATCCAACCGTTTGTACGAGACAGTTTACTTTAGGGCCACATAATTCGGTTAACCAAAGTTGCACCTTAAAGCTAACTATATCGGGTGTGGTAAATGGTAATGATCCTGATCCTACGCATCATTTATTCGTTTGTTTTCCCGGAGGAAAAACCTGTGCGGGCCCGACACCGGCTAATTCATTAAATGTGAGTGAAGCGAGTAATGGCCAAAGTCCCACCCGGCTTTCTACAGCGGTAGGGGGATATCAAGTTGGTGCGGATAACTTTCCTCTTGCGTATACCAGTAGTGACAATGGAGCGACGTGGACTGCCTCAGTGCCTCCTACTACAGGTCTTCTGGGAGTAACTTTCTATTTTGGTGTCGGGTGTAATGGAACGTTTTGTTCAGCAGTTGGTTTTTATGTGGATGGTTCTGGAGTCCAACTTCCGGTTTCCTCTTCAAGTTCAGATAGCGGCGTTACCTGGAGTGATCCCTATTTTCTTTCAGTAAATGGTCTTCCTCCTGCTGGGCCAGGTAGTCAAACTTATACTCCAGCTATTAGTTGCTCTGGCAGTAAATGCTCTGCTGTGGGCTTCTATGAAGAGCTTGGAGGTTCTCATAAGCCACTTACTTATTCCAGCTCTGATAACGGTGTTACCTGGTCACAACCCTATACTCCTTCGACAGCCGGTTTGCCAGCGTTACAAAACCACTTTTTGGGTACTGTCAGCTGTACTGGTACGAATTGCACCGCTGCTGGCTTCTACAATACCGTATTAAATCAACGCCAGCCTTTAGTTTATCGCAGTACTGATAATGGGGTGAGCTGGTCGGCACCAATTATCCCTTCTGTGGCAAGCTTACCGGTTGGTAATAGCAATCCTAAAATACTTGGGATAAGTTGCTCTGGAAATAATTGTACGACTATAGGGCAATTTGATGATCCTGTTAACTCGATTCCATTCACCTATTTAAGCTCTGATGGTGGACTGACCTGGTCTGCTGCGCATGTACTATCTATAGCGGCTCTTCCCGCGGGAAATCAGGGGGCAACACTTAATTCGATCAGTTGTGTAGGAAATAATTGTGTTGCAGTAGGATATTATGTTGATAATGCGACTAACAGACAATCGGTTTATTATACGAGTGCCGATCGAGGGGTGACCTGGTCTCAAGCCTTATTTCCACCCACAACAGATATTCCCCTTACTGCCACAGATACAGCCTTATACAGTACTTCTTGCATTAATAATACTTGCTCTGCAGTAGGTTCTTATAATATAGGTGTTACAACATTTCCTTTAACGTATTATAGCGTTGATAACGGCGCAACATGGACCATTTTTTTACCAAGCTTACCCTCCACTCCTGGCACTATTTCCGGTGGTCTTTTTGGTGTAGGTGGCTCACAAAGTGGTGTTTTACTCACCTAGTGATTATCCATTAGCCGGTTTTCTTCGGTGAGGTCAGGGCTTGAAGGTTGTATCCATGATCAAAGTTCAAGCCCTGATCCCATTGCACTGGAAATCCAATTCCCAAATAAGTTGCCCTGTCCGTTCGATGGCCTGCTGCCCCGCAACTAATAACTTAAAGCCAGCCTTTTTTCCTGGGGCATATCTTCAACGACATTTATAGTATTTTTCAGGGTATTGAATACGTAAATCGCGGTGGGGATGACCATTGAGCATATAAGGGTTGTTGCAATTGGAGTACCTAGCATGGTTGCTACTGCGGTTAACGAGCCTAATTCGATTAAAAAATTTGATGTATCTTTCAAAAAAGATCTAATTCTTGGGTTTTCTTCTAAAAAAGTCCTCAATGAAATCCTGCGTTATAACCTGTGGAAAAGCGCCCAAGAAATAGAGTTTGATAATACCTTACGAATATTAGTAATTTCTTCCTCTGACAAATCCCCATCTTTAATTAACGGAAGAAGAAGTAAATAAGAATCATTTAATTCTTAAAACAATTCTTTCTCACCGTCCTTATCAGGGTGATACTTTAAAGCCGCTTTTTTATACTGGCTTTTCAAATTTTTTAAATCAAAATTTTCAGGACCAAAAAGTTCAATTATTCTTTCAAATTTCTTTGGCATATTGAGTTTATCGCTATCACTTATAAGTAGCACATTATAACCTACAAAAATGATTAGCACAGGCGCAACTAGAGGGTCAGGCCATGAATATCCCGTCAAATCGTTGCATGATCAAAATTTGCCCATCCCATAAACTGTATTGAATCGTAGTTGATAGGGCCACTTGTCCGGCTAACCGTACCGCAACCATAGCCAAAATCAAGCCTTGACCACAGGGTACTGGTTACTGAGCTCACTCTTCTCTGAAATTCTTAATTTTCCCTTAATGATGCCTAGATATAGTGTTCCCTAAAGCAGAGTATCAGGCGAAGTAATTAGTGAAATCATCTAAAGGCATTAACAGGTTAATAAAGCTCGATAAAGACTATAAAGACGAGAAAAAAGCAGAGCGACTAATTTCGAGTTTTTGGCAAGAAGTGGAAAACACCGATTTAAAGGATCAATCTTATTTTCAAAATCAAATTCACGCATTAAAACCTTATTATTTTTCACCCATAAAGCAATCGAATTGCATCATCACAATTAACCAGGAAGGAAAATTTATTAATAAGAAAGGCGAGTTCCTTGATGGCCGATATATTTTTATAGTTAATAAGGATAAGCAAATCATTGGATTGCCAGCCAATCCAAGGTTACATCATTCGTTCCTGGCTAATGGCAAAAGGGTAAGGGGTTCGGGATACATGGTTTTTGAGAATGGAAGTTTAAAGGGCATTGATAATGATAGCGGGCACTATAAACCTACAATTAAACAAATGTATGAGCTTTTATTTTATGTTGCGAAGAAAGTTCACAATCAAGTTACGTTTACCGATTATAGCCATCAAGAGGACAATTTTTTTTATAAATTTAACTTAAAACAGATGATCAGTTCTATCAAAAGAGACGGATATGACTTTGAACTGCTGAAGGATAGTGCTGTAAAAATTAGACCTGATGTAGTTCGGTTAGCTAGAACGGATATAATGAGTGAGCGCCTTGCGTACGTAGAAAAAAATATCGCTCAATTAAGATATAATTTAAATGCACGGCTGAGTGAGAATGACCGTTTCGATGAACCTGTTTATCACTATGTGAGTCTAGCCGAAGACAGTGATAACCAAGCCAGTGATAAAGAAAATTCTGATATTGAAGGTTTGATGGCTATAACCAGTGGGGGAAGGCGTTAATACACTGCTTAATTAGGAGTCGACTGTTCGAATAATGTTCATAGCAGTATGATCGGCCAGCCAGCTTGGCCGTCATTGAGCATTGCGTAATCAAGGTTTACTTAAGACCTATAAAGTATCTTTAAATGTTTCTTTCATGCAAAAAACAACCAGCAACATGACCAGGCCTGAAAACATCAGATAAAAACCAGGTGCTATTATTGTCCCTGTTATTTTGATGAGATAGGTTGCAACGAGTGGCGCAGTGCCGCCAAAAATAGCATTCGATAAATTATAGGGCAAGGACATGGCGGTGTAGCGTATTTTTGTTGAAAACATTTCAACTAAGGCGGCAGGAACAGCCCCGTAACAGAGTGAAATTAATATCGCAAACGCAATTTGAGTCAGCAGAGCAGAATAAAAGGTTCCGCGCGTCATGAGTAAAAATAAGGGATAAGAGAACAGGAAAATGGAAATAGCACCACTTGCCAAAATAGGTCTTCTTCCGAATTTATCCGATAAATGTCCGACCCAAGGGATAACAAATAATATAATAACCATACTAATTGAATTAATAATTAATGCGGTATGAAGGGAAAACCTCATATAAATTGTGAGGTAAGTGGACAAATATACAAAACACAAATAGAAACCCATCGCAGGTAAAAACACAAGTAATGTCGCTTTTAAAAGATTTAATGGATGCTCGCGAAAAGAGTCTAGCAAAGGATGCTTGGCTGTATTGCCCGTTTGTTGAAGTTTTATAAAATTAGGTGTTTCAGGCATTCGTAAACGAAGATATAAACCAACGGCTCCTAATACAACGCTAAACAAAAAAGGAAATCGCCATGCAATTTCTGCGTAGGCTGTGTGTTCGGACAAAATACCCGTCAATGCTGCAACGGTCGATCCTAAAAGTAATCCTGCAAAGGCACTAAACATGACTAGGCTGCCATACATTCCACGTTTCTTGGAAGGAGCGTGCTCCAGAATATAAACAATAGAACCAGAAAACTCTCCGCCTACGGCTAATCCTTGTAATAAGCGACAAGCGCATAAAAGAATGCCGGCCCAAATGCCAATTTGGGCATGAGTGGGCAACAGTCCCATAATGACTGTTGATACGGCCATTAAAATAACCGACGTTGCTAAGGTTTTTTTACGTCCATACCGATCCCCAAAATGGCCGAAAATAATAGCCCCTATAGGACGCATTAAAAATCCAACGGCAAACACTCCGAATGTTTTAATAAAGGCTGTTGTTTGATTATCTGTTGGAAAAAACAGGGCAGAGATTACTGAGGCAAAATAACCATATAAAGAAAAATCATACCATTCAAGAAGATTACCAATCATCCCTGGAATAAGGACTTTATTATTTTTAGACGGTAAATCAACCATATTAGCTCCCTGGCCAAGAAGCATTTTTCGTCTTCATGAGGAGGACAATATTGTTACATCATATTGTATTAAAAGGATATTCTTGTCAAACAGCAGAAAATCTCCTCCAAGCCTACTGTCCTTTGTTTTAAAGAGTAGCGTCAATTTGACTCTCAGTGTTAAATTTCTCTGTTTCGAATTTAATGAGGTTAACTAAGCGTCCTAAAAGATACCAAAATCTGGGGTTATAGCCGCATGTTCTTGTTTTTTTGGATTAACTTTTATTTTGCGAAGGTGTTCCAGGTGACTCTATAGTTTTGTTTGCAGCAGGATGCGGTTATAATTCACCTAGTTGTCCATTTTTTTTGCAAAAAGATAGCTTGTCATATATTATGAGCATAGATATAACCAATTAAGAAGAAGAAATGCCAACGCAACTTTGGGATACTTTTCATGCTAAATTTCCAATATTTGCATACGAGCCAGCAGAAAAAATTAAATTCCCCGCCTATGAAAAATCGTCAATCCAATATAATGATAGCCAAGCGATAAAGAAAGAAGTCATTAAAAATGCTTTTAAGGAGTTAAGCGAGGGTAAGGGTTTGCTAAAACAACGTACCCGGGTATCCGATCAACTATCTGGATTTAAGTTTTTTGCAAATCAACTCAACCTGGAAGAAATCAAGGAAATTTTAGCTCATGCGGCTAAAAACAATAAACTCAATACGGACATTGTTCGCTTTACTTTTTCAAGTAGTTTAATAGAGGTGGCTATTGAAGATCTCAAGAAAGAGAATGTTCTTCAAGACAAGCATATTAAGCGCTTGATTGAATTGAGAGAACAATATAAACCTGAGCAACATGAGTTATTTAAAAGTTTAAACTTTCAAAAAATACATCAATTAGTAAAAATTTTGAGAGAGGGGCAGTTAACTAGCCTGGAATTTAAAGAATTATTCGAAGACCCGCAATTTCCCCATATGGTACTAAAGTTAATGGATTCCAAGTTGGGAAAAGGGATAAACTATTCACAATTATTTACTATGCTTGAATTGCATCAAGCAGTAAACCCTCGAAAATCACAGGGTAAAGAATATAAACAATCATTTAGTGACGACGAGAGTCGCTCCTTACCGATTTATCAAATTTTAGATGAGTCAGGCAATTTTACTCGAGAAGCAAGACAATATTTTCTTCCCGCGCTCACCAGTAAAAAAGGTCCCCCGTTAAATGAAGAGGATTTGAAAGAAATGATTTCAAAATTACCTCGATCAGAGCAAATTTTTTACCGATTAAAGCGGGGTACACAGGGCTCACTGGGTCATGCTATTGATACAGAGGGAGCTTTTTATTATTCGGATAAGAACGATAAGCTTAATTTTATGGAGCCTTCTTGTGGGGTAAGAAATGCTTTAGGCCTACTCCGTTACGGCGCAGATTATGCCCCTGTAATCCCACAACTTGGCCCTAAGACTATGGCTATGGTGCACAATGCTCTTAAAGGGGGGTATCGAGTCGGCCAAATGTGTATTGGCTCCAGTTTAACAAAAGGTTTTTCGCCTGCTGAAGTTCATCTTTCAGAAAATGAAACTTTTTTCACGATATTTAAGCACGATGTTTATCATAGTGAAGTCGTTTCACCGATACCCGAATATTGCCGAAAGGGCTTGCTTAAGATGATCGAGGTTGTTTTTGATGGTGCTAAGTTGCCACAGTCCAGCTGGACAAAACAATTGTGGTATTGGGCGGACGCAGATTATCGATTTTTTAAGATGACCAAAGAAGCTAGAAATTGGCTGAGAGATGTACCGCCAGATCAATTAAGTCCAATGGAACAGTTTTGTGTAATGTTGGATACCCGACAAACGAGTGGAATGAGTACCTATGGGGGCTTGATCGAAAATAATCGATTGGGGTCTACCGAAGGAATTCTCGTTCTATTAGATATGGTTGAGCATCCCAAAAAATGGAAAGAGGAGATTGGATTAGATCCGGATGATTTTCCCGATGGTAGTAGGGAACCATTCAATGTTTTGCATGTTCCTCAAAATTATAAAGAGGTATATCGACGGTTAAAAGATACTGCTATGGCAATTCCTGGTTTTTTTGCCAGGGGCAAAGCGGAACAAGTCTTTTTAATTCAAATCCTGGAAGCTTTTCCTGAATTGGAACATAACTTAGGTAAATTAGCAGCGTTTTCGTCACTACTTCAAAAACAGGATGTATTTAATTACATAAAATTATTACCCACGACCCCAACTGCTGCAATAAAGAAAGACTCAGAGTTGTTGAAAAACAGGAATGGTCTTGTTTTAGCTATAAATGGGCAATATAACGAGCATCAATTAGTTGGGTTAAGAAATCTCTTTATGAACACAATGAATAATCTAAGTGTTCTGGATAATATGAATAAGGCAGAATTATCCCGACAAATAACATTTTATAGAGAGTCACACAATAAAATTACGGATTTTATTAGCAATATAAAAGGTGCAGGGTATTCTGACCCTATACTTAATGGTCTAATAACTCAACAAGAAAAAAATCTAAAAAGTGGAATTCTAGATTATGCTTCTATTATGGAAATTCAACGATATTTGTTAAAAATAACTGAAAAAAAATTGGGTTTTAGCCTATTCAGAGGCAAAAATGAAGTACTTGCTTTAGAGTTCGCCCAGAAATGGCTGCCAGAGATTAACACGCTGATAGAATACCTGAACAGCGCCGCAAGTAATGTTTATTCAGAAACTCATCAATCAGATATTGATATTTCAGGTTTATTCACAAACAAATAATTACCTTGGGCATGCTAATGATTTAGGGGAAGGCCTTCAATCAAAAATTCAAGCCCTGCCCCAAAAAAGAAGATTTTTCAAAGAGTTTTAATTAAGGGTCAATCCCTGCAATTCCTTATCCATAGTATTCAGTTCTTGCTCCTCTGCCGTTATCTCACGTGAGAAGAAGCCGAAGTTGCCTACTAACCGGCTGATAGTATTACAAAGTCGAGTAATAGAGGTGATGTTGGCAAATATTTCTGACCAGCTGGAATTCTCTGCTAATAAAGGTTTTTCCCCTGCACAAGCCCTGTGGCACTTCTGTTTAAATTGCTCCCCGTCTATTATCTTGGCAATAAAAAAATCATGACCTGCTGACAACAAAGCGTCATGCAGTTTGATAGCTCGATCTCTGGCTTCTTTGCCAGTGGTCATATCAATGAGTCTCGTGTTAATTCTAAATAAAACGTCTTTAAATTTTTCTTCTGCAAGTGCTAAAGGAGCAGCTACAGGATTAGTTTCCTGCGCAGGGGTTTCACTCTCATTCCCAAGCTCGTCAGGCAACGCCTCCTCAATTACTTCATTCCCAAGCTCAGCAGCCAATTCCTGAATTACCTCCTCTTCATTGGCAGTGGCATTATGAGCCACATATTTTTTTATACCTTGGATCACCTTCGCATGAGTTTCATAGCATGGTGTCAGAATTAATTTCTCCTCTCTTTTATCTCGAGAGAGTACGCTGATTACAGGAAGACCCCTCAAATATAATTCATCGAACTCATACACATAGCTAAACATTCCATTTTCTGGCCAACATAGTAATTCTTGGCTGGCCAAACGACATCTCAAATCGTAATTGACTTGCTCAGTATCAACAACAACATTGATATGAGTAAGGGGCTGTTTGAAGCAATTTAGCTTATCGACAATTGTTTCAAAACGTTTTAAATCATTGGCTAATGTATGTTCCACATCAACAAGTTCGATATAGGAAACCCTTTTTTCAGCCCTAACCAGCCCGGATTGATTATTCGCTGCGATAGCAGCTAGAAGAATTTCAAAGTTGGGATGATTAATAACGTTAGAATTTAACCGCAACCGCCTTATACCAACGTTTTTCTCAAGAATACGGGCTAAAGTCGTGAAAAACATTTCTGTAGCTTCTAACTGAGATAAATCCAGGCAAATGATACTCGTATTATCTTGCAAAGATACCTCTAATAAAGCCAAATTGCATGGCGGTAAAGAAAGCGTTTGCAACTTGCAACCTTTAACCTTTAAGACTTCTGCTAATCGTTTTATTTGCTCATCGGTTACTGCAGTATCACAACTGAAATTTCTAAGATAAGTAGCAGATGCTGTTTGGGTTGGAGCTTCACTCTTTTTCGCCTTAGCATCGGAGCGGATTTTATCCAGCGCGTTATCAAATAATGCCTCCAAATACAATCTTATAATTTCATCCCTTATGCTAAACAGATCAATTACCTTGGCATTCAGTGGTATTTTACCAATCAATTTTTGTTGAATTTCAACAGGAAGTTCCTCGGGACTAATTAGAAATTGACAACCTCGGGCAGCGGCTTGCTCATCCTCTACCAAACGATAAAGTTGTCTTAACGTAAAATGTTCCAAGAGCAAGTGAGTATTTCTTGCATCAATTAAAAGAATGGTTCCATTTCTAACAATGCTTAAAATGGCTTCAAATACTTTATCATCATGTTTTTTAAATAATGGGATAGCTCGAATAATTAGGGCTTCAAGATCTGCCTTTGAAGCAATGGCGAGCAGGAGATCATGGGGAAGATTGGTTTTTGTCTGTGTTCTTCGGCGATGGAAAGGCATAGGTGCTCGTCTCAGTGTAGGTTTTCCCTCTGAAACGATATTTATCAATTCGTTATTGTTTGATAAGTTTAATGTCCTGATAGAGTGGGCTGATTTGATTAACGGCAGTAACGATTTAACCGGAAGGTCAATTTCACTTAAATCCAGCTCTTCCCAGACCGGATTACCAGATAGTAGCTTTGTCATCCACTCTGCAAATTTAGTAGTATTTTGCGGGGAAGTCACTGCGTAATTGATTTTTAATTTTTTGAACTGTCTTATCTGATGCTGAATAGATGGGTCATCTTTTTCTAGGTCGCTATCTACAATGGTTATCCAACAAAGGCCATCTTTATCTGCCTTTTCCAGGGTTTGAAGGTGTAAGGGCATTGCTTTTCTCTTATTATTGACAACTAATCGTAAGGTGGGCTCACTAATGATTTTTTCAGTTTTCACAAAGTGAGCAACTAAAGAAATTTTAATCCACTGTTGACTATATTAAAACATCATTCTATGCGCAAAAATAGTATTTTCCAGACAATAATGAGGGCCGAAATTAATTTTTACCGTTGCACAAAATTCAAGCCTTGACCCATAGTTCACTTATCATCATTCAAAGCTAACGCTCATCCAGTTCATCCAATAGTTTTGCAAACTCAGGATTCAAATCAATAGAGAAACCTGACCATTCTTTAGGTTCCGGGTATTGTTTTAAATAAGCAGCTTTTTGCTCTTCAGTCAGTGCATACCAAAAAGGACGCCAAACATAGTCCATCCAGGGCTGACCAGCCTCTCGCCAAAAAAAATCAAGGGGGCCGAATTCTGGATAGAGAATCCAGGGTGGTTCAATCATTTCCGTTTCTTTCATATCAATTTATTTAAATGGGGTATCAATTGTAACGGATGAGTGTCTCTTCTTACAGACGGGATAATATGGCTGCCAAAGAAGCGTCCAATTCATTACCCCCGCTCTTATAAAGACATCAGGGGGAGGGATTTTCGCTCCCAGGGGATATGAAGAGTTGAATTAATTTGCAATACAAATTTGAAATTTTGATTTATTCTAAAATCCCTTATCTCCATCTATACTGAAAAAAGAGATAAAATTAAAATGGTATTGTTATGCCTCTAAATAGAAAAGTTAAAGACTTTACAGACTCGACAGAGTCGTTTCAGCGCGTATTGGCAGGGAAAGTGACTGTCCAGGATTTTTTTACCAAGCCGGAATTTGCTGAAGACAAAGAAAAATTCATGAGTATCTATAAAGAAGCTATAGGAGAGCGTTCTACGGATAGCCTTTTTAACGATGAAAGTGTAGCGGCAGCCTGGATTGCCAAGCTCAGATTTAATCAGGAGATGAGTGATGAGCAGTTTACAAAACTCATTAATCGCTCCGAAGAAATTTTTAAAGGCAATTTTGATCATTTAAACTTGACTTCAATTACCCCAGAAGAAAATGATAACTGCGCGATTATGTGGGGCATTGAGGCGTTAAACGGAATTCAAGCCTTTGACTCCGGCGCAACCCGTGTCCGTTTACCAGAAGGAGTCGCGCCTAAAATAGTCAAAGCATTAGAGGATGGCGGTGCCTTTGCCAGGGATAGTACCCATGCGACTGGCACGAAACTGGTCGATAAGGGGTTAGGCAAAGATATCGCGCAAGAATCTATGAGGGCCTTCACTCCCAGGGGAATGGGCGCTCTACTGGTTGTTCCCACTTCCCCAGATGGAAGTGGTACGATGGTCAAAACCCCCGACGCTCGTCTCAGCCCACATATAAAAAAGGGGGATTATGATTTACTTTTAAAACGGGAAGACTATGGTTTCAACGATTCCATCACGCATAGCCTTGTCCATTCAAAAGTTGGTTTTTTAAATCATCTAAGAGAAATCAGAAACCAATATCAAGAAGGAATAGCTCTGATTAGAAAAAAATCAGATCTTGCGAAAGATGCCGAAGCAATCCATGGAAAGGGTCCTCAAATTCATAGAAAAGAGCATTTAAGTGAACTGAAAGGACAGTCCAAGACTTTAATCGATATCCTTGAGGCAGGAAAAGAACAGGGATTATTTAGTGATTTTACAACTAAATGGACTATCCGCATAAAATGGCCTCCTTTTGAGAAAAAAATCGTATCAGCCGATCCGAACAGCCGGAAAGGGGTAGGGGATTTTTTACATCAAATAGCTGAAGCTGAAAAAGAAAATCCCGAATTTAAAGAAAAAAATAAGGAAAACCTGAGCAAAGTCAGAGGGTTATTACAACAAGCGGAAGAATTGCGCTCGGGTCCTTTTGAACGGTGTCGTGAAGGCAACGAAGTATTGGTAAACTGTCAGTCAGGTAAAGCGCTATTAGCTGATCCCATTGCCAAAAGTACCGATAACAAACCTGTTAATAGAGAAAAACTGGTTAAAGTCGGGATGGTATCGGAAACTGATCCTGAACTTAGTATGGAAAAGCAAAAAAGTCTGAGAGATTCGTTGAGGGATTTTAAAGGAGATCAGGAGAAAGTTTCTGATACCCCTCAAAACCGTTTTTAGAACTATTCATACTAATGCGGGGCGGGGCTTGAGTCTTTGTATTCAATAATGCCAACTCAAGCCCTGCTCTATCTATTCAGAGCTTAAAATGAGCAATGATAGGTGACAAAAGGACACAATTCGCTGTTAAAATTGACCATCCATGAGTTTTGTAGCTTATATATTTTGGCCAGATTGAATACCAAAAACGTCACATTTTTCTGTATTATTGCCTAATGAAGACTCCTTCATGGATCAAAGAGCTGGGATACAGGATTACTTCATCGCCTGACTCTAAACCACTCTCTATGACTGCCAGATCCGGATTATGGTGTTTAATCATTATTCTCTTCTTATAAGCTCTGTCCCCTTTCACAACATAAACCGCCCAGTTTTCTTCATCCCTAAATAAAGCACTCATAGGCACCACAGGAGAATGAGCCGACTCAAAAAGAACAATTTCTACATCTACCCGATAACCGTCTCCAAGATTCTTCCATAATTCGTAGGGTGTTGTTATATCAATAATGACATTGACCCGCTGCTCTTCTATTCCAAGCGCTGATATTTTCGTATAACCACTTGGTTCAACAACGCGTACACGGCCTTCCAACGGATAAGCCCCTCCCCACCGTCTTATGATTACTTTTGCATGAGGTGGAATTTGTGCCGCATCCTCGCTTAATATATCGGCGACGATCTCAAGACCTACAACATTAGCAATGTCCATAATTTTTGTACCAGGCTCAACGGTGGTTTCACTTTTTTCGATAACTCTCAAAATTGACCCAGTGACAGGAGAATGAATCTCGACCTTCTCTTGGTGATTCATTGTCTTGATATCGGTTCCCGAAAGTGATGCTTTAACTTTTAAAATGTAATGCTCTGCTGCATGTAACTTACGTAATACGGCATTATATTCTTTCTGTCTCAATTGATATTCCAATTGAGTATGTTCTAATTCTGTTTCCGAAACGAAGCCCTTTTTAGCCAATGGTTCCTTTCTTTTCAAATCCGATTCGGCGGTCTTAAGTGCTGCTTCAGCACGAATCGACTCTGCTTTTGCCTGTTCATATAACGCCTCAGCCGTACCTAACTCTTGCTCTAACTCTTGCCTGGCTCGAATATCAAGCAAAACTGGGATTTTTGGCCTTATAGTAGCAATTACCTCATCCTTTTTTACTTTATCGCCTTCAAGCCAATTGATGCGTATAAGTTCACCTGAAACCGGAGAAACAATCGTGTATATTTTTATCGCGCGTGTTTTTGCATCATCTTCAATATACTGAACAAAGTGATCGTACTTTACTTTTGCTGTTTCAACCGGGATGCCTTTATGAGAAAGGATCCAGAGGATAACACCAAAAACGACAATGATTGCCAGTGAATATCCGATTAGTTTTTTCAAATTCAGGTTCATTATCTTCATTAGTCTGTTACCTTTAAGACAGAGGTCAAATTCAGATGGCTTGCTTTACGCTGAATAATATAAAAACTAATTAAACTGGCAAAAAATATAACCATAATTGAGATAATATAAGTTTTAAGCTCTATAACAAATGGAATCTTAAACCAATCGGTTTGCATTAGGTGCAGTATAGACCAGGACAACAGGTACCCTGTGATTAATCCTAAAGGGATAGCAAGTACCATTTCAAACAGGTGATTTAAAATAAGTAACGTTGATACTTCCCCCTGAGTAAATCCTAAAACTTGTAATGTAGTTAACTCTCTTGCTCTTTCTGCCAGGGTAATACTCGCATTATTATAAACGACGCTAACCGCAATAATAATGGCAAAACCTGCAAGAATAGTTGTAAATACAAGGATATGTTTCGCAAAGGTTTCTTCAAATGTCTTAATGATCGATGTTTTAAAAGTAATGGTGCCTATCTTGGGTATTTCTTTTACCTTTTTATACAAATTTTTGATATTTTTTGTGTCTACAGTAATAGCTGCTGTGTTGATTAACCGATCCTCATTTAATAAATGATTAAGTGCTTCAATTTCCATATAAGCAAACATTCCTACATAGTCATTTATAATTCCTTGTACTTTCAATTGAGTTTTTGCTTTGTTCCCTTCAAGTAGTTCAACCTCAAGCTTATCACCAATAGCCAAATGCAGTCGTTCTGCTAACCCTTCGCTGATTAACAAGGCATGTTTGGGAATATTCATTCGATTAAGATTTTTGTCTAATAATAGTTTCAGTTTGTTATTTTCAGGGATACCAAACACCGAGGACAATTCACTTCGATGTTGGTAGGTTAGTCGAGCAGGTACAACACGATAACCTTCGCTATTGGTGACCCCCACAATTTTGTTCAACTCCATTAAAGCTATTTTATTAACGGGATTAATAAAGCTGACGGCAGCCTGTTCACGTTGCGCCATTATAAATTGAGTATTTATGAGATAACGTATAGCGTCTTGCCAAAATAATCCTAGTATTACGATAGCCATTGCTAATGCAATACCTACGCAGGTCAATATTGTGCGTAAAAAATGGCGGAAAATGTACCGGGAAACCATTTTTATACTACTGGGAAGCCGGGAAAAAAAGTGAAATTTTTCAAGGATAGTTGCTCGATACATCATAGGGGTTGGCGGTTTCATCGCTACAGCAGGCATAAGATTTATTACCTGACGAATTGCTCGCAATGCCCCCAGAATAGCAGCTAAAAAACAAAATAAGACTCCAATGATGGCTGCAAGGTAGGAAAAAACATAGGGGAATTTAGGGAATCTAAAATAGTCGGTATATAGATTGGTCATTAAGTTACCAAACCATGCGCCTAATGACACCCCCCCAAGTGCTCCAATAAAAATAATAATCAGGATTATTTTAATATAATGATAGGCAATAGCTAAATCACGGTAACCTAAAGCCTTTAACGTTGCTATTTGCTCGCGCTCTTTACTTATTAAACGCCCTGTCACTAAATTTAATAAAAATGCTGCCACTATTAAAAAAACAGGGGGGATATAGGTCGCAATAATTTTTTGCTGTTTTATTTCATTCGTTATAAAGCGATCGGATATCTGATCTTTGCGTGTATAGCTAATAGTTAAACCATAAGAATGAAAAATTCTTTCTAATTGAGTTATTACAAATTGTTCTGAGGTATGTGGTGCAAGTTTAATATTAATATCATTAAAAGCATCCTGCATTCCAAATGCAGCACTTAACGCCTTTCGATTCATCCAAAAAACACCAAAATGCCGATTGTCTGGAAGCAAATCCTCCCCTCGGATGGCATATACATACTCGGGTGACAAAACAATACCTACAATTTTTAGCTTTTCTCTATACTCATTTAATAAGGCAATAATACTATCACCAGGTTTTAAATTATGACTCTTTGCAAAACTTTCATTGACTACTATTTCATCCGGACGATTCTTATCTGGCAGCCTTCCCTGGTATAAAAATAATTGATTAAGAGCAGATGTTTTATCAGATATTGATATAAAACGGCCTACAGCCGGTTCAGGCATCCAAGGTAAGTCAAGCACGACATCTTCTACAATCCGGGTTTCCACCTGGGCGACCCCCGAAATTTCTGTTATACGCTTTTCTAAATAGTTCGGTGCTCTTTCCAATGAGGCAAATACATCCGCAAAATGATAATTTGAATAAAAATCCTGTTGCGCGTTTTTCAAAGACACATAGGTATTAACTGATGCGAGTAAGACACTCACTCCACTGCAAACCACCAGGGCGATAGTAATAATTTGACTTTTTAGTTTGATAACATCACGCCATAATTTTTTGTTTAATACCGTTACCATTCTAATTCTTCTGGCTTTCGCTTGGATTTATTTTTTAATATTTTACTGATTGAACCATCGGCTATATGAATGACTCGATCAGCCATCTCACTGATCACGATATTATGAGTAATAATCACTACGGTGGTATTCAGCCTCTTATTAGCTAAGGCAAGGGTTCCTAAAACAATTTTACCGGTTTCACAATCAAGTGCTCCTGTAGGCTCATCGCATAGAAGAACATCTGGATTCTTGGCTATAGCTCGAGCTATTGCAACGCGCTGTTGTTCTCCTCCAGATAATTGCGAAGGGAAATGGTTCATGCGATTTTCCAAACCAAGTAATTTAATTGCGTCTTCAGGATGCATGGGATTATCTGCAATTTCGGTAACAATAGAAACATTCTCTAAAGCAGTCAGGTTGGAAATCAGATTATAAAATTGAAAAACAAATCCTATATGCTCGCGTCGATATCGGGTTAAATCATGTTGACTCGATGAAGTGATAATATGATCTTTGTAAATTACTTCACCAGACGAGGGGACATCCAAGCCCCCTATAATATTTAAGAGCGTAGACTTACCACTGCCAGAGGGCCCTAAAAATACGACCAGTTCTCCTTGATATAAGTCAAGGCTAACGCATCGCAATGCATGGATAACGACTTCACCCATTAAATAGGTTTTAGTTAAATTTCGAATAATAAATGCTGGAATGTGTGACATTAAAAATCCATTTATCAGTGAGTATTCTCTTTAGGGTTCCCTACTAATTGTAAACATTTGTATCAAATTGTTGGTTGTTAATTGCATTTAATTACAATCTGAATAGAGTTTGCAAAATTAGTCAATTATTCAAGGCAAAATGACGATACCTACGACTATATAGAATATACTGCTACGAGTTCAATCCAGTCTATTTGCAGATGGTAAGAGGGCGGTGTTGCCTTAGGTCAATGACCCTATCGGCTTAAACCATAGAGCTGTTTGGTTTTGGAGAATAAATACCCTGATTACACTATGCGCCATCAAGGCTTTGGTGGCGCATAGCCCGCAAACAGCCTCCTTTTTGAAAACTAACAGCCATCCATCTTTTCATTTTTTTTACAAAGTTTACAAATCAGTTGCATTCATTCCTTAATCATTCCTGGTTATTATGTAAAGGATTTTTACTAAATAGGAGTTGATAATGGGTCTGTTGAAAACTGCAAAAGAAGGTTTAAACAGTTTATTAGGCGGTGCTAAAGTTACGCTCGACGAAACTTCAAGCGGCCTAAAAAGTTCCGTTGAAAGTTTTATTGGTGATATCGTAATTAGAAGCACTTTCAATCGCGCAAAAACTGGTATTTTAAGTATCTTGAGTGAAGACAGTCCTTCTCCTGCAAGGCTTGCGAAAAAATCAGAACCTACTACTGATGCTCTTCCCACGGTCCCTGCTGTAACAAGCAGTAATGATTTAATGGCCAGGTTAATGGGTAATTTCTCTGAGCCCTTAGCACAAGCTGCCAAAAAAATGGCTGTGCAATTTGATGACACGCTTACCAATGTAGGTGATGAGATCACCAGGGGTTTAAAGCGTACCATTAAATCAAAGGTTGAAAGCATTCAAGCGGATGATGTAGTGAATGGTCTTTCCCAATTCCTTAACGGTTCTTTACAAAAATTGAGCGGGGAAGAAGGGGTTCAAGATAAAAAAGAAGGTGAAAATTCAACGTTCAATCTCAATGGAACTATCCAAATGTTTGGATGGGTCTTAATGTCTGTCGGAACGTTGTTGCTGGCTGGCGGCTTAAATCAGGGAATTTTAAACCCCGCACCTGTTCAACCTGTACCCGTTCAACCTGAACCCGTTCAAGAAGAAGCGCCAAGATTCTCCTGCTAATTCCACAGGGTCAAGTCCCCCATAAAATGGATTTTAGGTGAAAATAAAAATTATTATTGATTTGACCCTAATTTTTCGAATGAACACTCAGATAAGCCAAAACCAGTTCACTTGATGTTGTCAAGCAAATGCATGTACTCAGTTAATCAATGTTCTGCATACTAGTTCAAATTGATTTGGATTTGCTACAGGTTGTCCTGGCCCTCCGGAACTTGCTCTTTTCACTGCTATAAATCGTTAACTCCAACTCACCTCTCTTTTCATTCCTTCCTATTCTTTTTATGCTCATCGAAGAAACGTATAATATCATCTGGATCAAGTTTAAGGTCGGGAAACCGTTGTGTGCCTCCGGAAATATTCTTTAAATCCTCTTTTTTTACAGTTTCTTTATTTCTATTTTTTGAAGGTTGTTTTGAAGACTTTTTCATGATGTTGTCCTATAAAAAGAAAGGTATTTTTTAATCATAGTCTATATTCAACAAAGGCTGAGGCACTGGCCGCAATCGAGGTGCACCTCTAGCAAGTTTTTGAGGCATTCATCGTTTAAAATAATTCAAAACTCGGGAAGCGAATTTTATAACTTTAAATTCACGGGCTTTAAATACGGGGTCAATAGGCGTTTGGAAGAGATGATTGGTGTAATTGGATAAGGTTTTTGCAGCGATAGCCAGTACAAGGTCAAGAATTTGTTTTTCCTGATACCCGGCATGAATAAATTCTTCCACGCTTTTTGGCGAAGGGTTTCCGCGTGACCATAACATTTCGCGCGTAAACTCAATCAGTGTTTGCATTTTTTGATCAGGGACAGGGTTATCATTTCGTATAGCATCGACTGTGTCCTGGGGAACTTTTGCCTGAAATTCGGCAGCAGTGGAATGGGCAGCGACACAATAATCACAGCCATTTTCATAACTGATGACCAAAAAAATAATTTGTTGTTCAGCGGCTGAAAAACCTGAATGCCTGGTGAAATTATTATAAGCGTCCAAATAGGTTTGTAAAATTTCAGGGGCATTGGCCATCGCCCTGAATAAATTGGGAATCATTTTTGCCTCAGTTTGAGAGCGCTCAAAAAGATCCTTAACCCAATCGGAAGAGGCTTTTTCAACGAGGGTTGCTTTCATGGTGTATTTTTCTGTCATATCCATTCCCTTATTTAAGACACAAAAACCTGAAATTTATTAGCAAGGAAGGCAGACTACTCTATTATCATGCCTGAAAGGGGTGATAATATTATCACCTCCCACACTCTCTATATTTAATGATAGCGTATCCTAACTGAGAGATAATGACATGGATGACAAAATTGTTCTAACCGGGTTGATTGGTTTAGTTGCGGCTGTTTTGGTTGGTACTGGAGAATTCTTACTTCACTTTACCAATCAGGGCTATGATTCCAAAATTCCTTATCATTTTATGCTGGATATTTCTCGCAATCGCTTAACGGTCGGCCATTTTATTGCTGTATTAGCGGCGCCGTTGTATTTGGTTGGGTTTTGGCATCTTTATAAAATGCTGGAGCCTGCGGGCGGTAATTTACCTTTAATTACGACCATGGTTATTGGTTATGGCTTTATAATGGGAATAATCTGGATAGGTTCACGGGCAATGATTGGCTCTATTATTCAATCTAAAATTGGCCCATCCGATTTAGCTGCCCTCATTCAATCGTATCAACTCTATGATGAATCCTTACTGCAAATTATTCGTTTTACCACCTTACTGGGGTCAGCAGGCTTTATTTACCTGGTCTTGAATGGCAATACCGCTTATCCGAACTGGATGTGGGTTTTTAATCCCATCTTCTTATTAGTATCGGTCTTTTTAATTTATTTGATTATACCTGCGGTTGGAAAGTACATCATGCCTATTGCTATGAACGTGACCTACACCATTTTTTTCGCACTTTCAACCTACATTGCGTTTAGACTCAGATAACAAAATCGAATGGATTCTGAACCAGATGATTCAGAATCCATTGCATATAGAAGACAAAAGGATGTAAAAATTATTACATGGGAGACTCAGCCATCTCAAACTTAATCGTGCTGTTTATTGCAGGTGCTGAAATAATTTTTTCCTTGCCATTCATGTAATTTACCGTGAGCGACTCAACTTGTTGTTCGTTACCCAAACCAAAGAAAATTTGATTTCCCTGATAAGCGCATAAGCCTTGGGTAGGCACAAAAAACCGTGTTAACGTTTTGCCGTTTGTTAGTTTTAATTTTAAAACTGCCCCAAGTGCCTCTGGTGCATTAGGCATAATAACCTTGATATAATTATTATTTCCGCCCTGGTTAATAAATGCTTTCAAGGGACCCGCTAAATTGGTATAAACCAGATCAGCATAGCCGTTTCCACTGAAATCAGTACTCAATGGTGAAATGGCATAATAAGGATCTTCAGCGTTTGCCTGTTTTTCAATGGATGCATAGGTGTTATTGGGCAATTCCTTTAAAACGCGTCCGGGTAAGCGGAAAATCCAGTGTAGAGGAAACTGGACATAATTTTGGGCGATTACCAAATCTTGTTTGCCGTCGTTGGCGAAATCCTGAAAGAGAACGCCCCAGCCAAATTCGTAATCGGCAGTTTTAGTTTGTTTGGCCACGTCTTCAAATTGAAAATTGCCGCGATTCGCCAGAAAAATATTGTCCCTTAATAAGTACTGATTTTTGTTCAAATCGCCGCGTACAATGAAATTTGGAGGGGTTGAACCGATATTCCACCAATAAAAAGGACCTATGTTACTAAAGAACAAATCGGGAAGCCCGTTGTTGTCATAATCGCCCACTGCAATACCCATGGGATAGGAGTAGACAGCCGAGGTGGGGTTGGGCATATTCTTAAAGGTTAAATTACCCATATTTTTATAAGTCCTGACTTGGCCGGTATCGTGTGCAACCACCAGGTCAAGTTCATTATCCCCATCTAAATCAACAAAGACGCCCTGAAACGTATTATGAATATAATCAAGTCCGGCTGCATCGGTTATATCGGTAAATGTATTGTCGCCATTGTTTTTTAAAAGCAGGCTTTTAGCGCCATAGTTTTTCTTATTAAATATCGTTTGACCTTCTACATAAGCCGGTTTCAGGTACATTGCAATGTAAAGATCAACCGTTCCTTTTTTCTGTAAATCGGCATGTGCAATAGAGATAGGAGCGAATCGTTCATCAATCGCGATATCAAGCTTCTTAACAGTAAAGACTCCTTGATTATTTTCATAAAAATAAATACCGCTGTCTCTGGCTACAAAGAGGTCGGGTAATTGATTCCCCGTTGCATCGACGGCGACGACGGCGTAGGTGGTATCATTGGCTGGTTTGGTTAATCCGGCTTCGTTCGATACATCGATAAACTGGTTATTTCGATAAACAAACAATTTATCGGGCTGATTATAGCCGCCGCCTGCAAACAAATATTGTTCTCCCTTGCCAAGAAGATCGAAAATAGCTGCTCCCATAAATGGAAGGGAGTGATTCTTGTCATATTGATGAGTAAAACCCACATCCACTTCCTTAAAGTGAGGAGTAGATTCGGTATAGGTTTGCTCCGGGTAGGGGTTGGTAGGCCAGGTAATTTTACGGAAAGTAATGGCGAGAACAAGAATGATTAGGAGAGTGAAAATAATTTTCAAGATCATTTCAAGATCCTTCTACTTAGATCTAACTATGTAAATCTTAGTATTTAATGGAAAAAAATCAAATCAATAATCGTTGGCAATCTGGAGAATAACCCAGGGTAGTTTAGTTGTGGAAATGAATAGCTTGATTACGCTATGCTTCAGCAAGGCTTTGGGTGGACACGATGAAAATTTTGGAGGAGGGCTTGAATTTTCCGCCCCGATTCAAGCTTTGTCCCCCTGATTTGTTCGATTAGGGATGGGGTACTTTCATCAAGAGGTTCTCGTTATACTCCCCATCAGAACTCTTATGCGTGCTACTCACTAATCCCTTCCAAACTACGATCAAAACGACTCCCCAGAAAACAATATTTAAAACCCCAGCTTCACCCGCCATATAAATGTAATAAGGGTTTTTCACATTGAATTGATAGGAACAGATTTGCCAAGTGGCATTAGAGGCCGAGTGGAATAGGACGCACGGCCATAGGCTTTGGCTTTTCCAGCGGATCCAGCCTATTGCAAAGGACATTAGTACTATTGTGACTGTAAACAGTAAGGTGTTTATCAATAAATTGCCTTCTTCGTAATAGGTGCCAGGAAAGATAAAGATAAAATGCCAAACAGCCCAGGTGATTCCAGTAAGAAAGAGGCCAGGTCGTAAGCCAAATAAGTTGATGAGCTTTGGTTGTAAAAACCCTCTCCACCCTATCTCTTCAGTCATTGCCCAAAGCAGAGGCCACATGAACATGAATAAAAAGGTGTGATAAATGACAGTATATGCGGGTAGTTTTAAATCCAATGAGAAATACCCTAAACGAGTTGCCAGTAGATAACTGGTTACAATCGCGGCAGCGGGTAAACTAATAGCAATGAGGTACCATTGCACGTTACCCAAGTTAAAAAGACCTAGCTCTTTAAATCCCACCATTTTCTGTCTAGACAAGAGAATCAGGCCTAGTACTACTACGGCAGGGGCAGCTTGTGAAAGCGCATTCGCTAAAATAGAGTTTGAACTGGTTAATAAAAAAGTTAATACGAAGGTCGTTACCGTAAAAGCGCTTATAATTTTTAGTTGATTCATGAATTCTCCGGACTCACATTCGATTAATTCAAGCTAAGAGAGCAAGGATTAACGCTCTGTAGTGATTCCTGAAAACAGTGGCTTTTTCCGGATAATCACCGCAAAGTAATAAGATTATTGAGCATTTTTGGGGTTTTTAAATGCACGTTATAAGTGCTGATAGAAGGAACGGCAATCAACTACCAGCTGACTACAATTAAACTGCGCTCATACTAGACGATTTCGCGTCTATTTTTCAATGGCTAGTTGGCAAGAAAACTCGTTATTTCCTCTGTGTTATCCCCATGCTTGCAGTTTGGGTGCGAATTTCTTGCATCAGTAACCGACGTTCATACGATTGATTTTTAGCAAAAAAAGTATACAAAGAGGCATTATTTGCTTTATCGGCCGAGGTAGTTACTACAAAATCATGCAAGAAACCAATATCGCGCTCACTCCTACACCATGCACCGACTGGCATATCGGGCACCAGTAAATTTAAACCATTCGCAATTAATATCTTCATGGTTTGCTCGGTATACTCTGTTTTCCTTAAAGAAAAAAGGGGGGGTAATCCTTTCCTATTGGGGCTATTAAGGTAGGGGCGCATTAGTTTATGTCCCAATAGCTCCGGAACGTGTAATTGTTTAGATGCAAGGACATGATGCATGATAGTGTCACCAAATGTATTGATGCAGGCAAGCGGTAAATGCTTGCCTTGTACGCTATTGAGCAGAGCAATTAAAATATCAGGACTATTAATACAAGTTAAACTGGATTCGTTATATTTTTCTGGATCATAGGCAAATACGTCACATCCCTCACTAATGAGGTAATTGAGTGTTGAATAATCGTAGTGTTTATCATAACTACTCTTGATAAGCCATTGATCTCCAATACGGTAGCCGTAGGGCGCTTGATAGACAACTAATCGATGATTAATTTGTAATTTAAGTAATAGTGTTTCTATAGTCGGCGGTTCTTTGTTTGCGACAAAAAATAGAAGTGCCAGCAAAATATCAACGTGAGTTTTGAATGGATCAAATGACTCCGGTGTTGGAAACAAAATTTTTAAGGCAAGCCACTGTTTCTCAATTAATTGAGGTGAACTATTTGTATTAGTCGTTAGCAAGCAGGGCCCTAACAACCCTTTTTGTAAGAGCGTTTGACGGACTTCCGAACTATTGATTAAGGCGCTGATATCGCGATCATCGCGATACAAAAGAAACTCATCAATTAACGCTCTACACCATACATCGCTTTCATGACGATTTTGGATAAGCTTGGCTATCTTATTAATTGGCTCCTTTTTGACTACCTCTTTTATTTTATTTTTGTCGTATGGTGTTAATTCATCTTTTCCAAACATTATCATTCCATGAATAAAACAGGCATTATAGAAAGTTGGCTGGTGAATAGAAACGGCAGGACTAACTCTCATGGATACAATAATGAAAACAGTAAATTGGTAGAGGGAGTAACAATGAGATTAACAGGCAAAGATGTCATGCATGCCAATACCACGCAATAACTCATCTTTTACCTACTGGCATTATATAAAGAGGGGTTTCTTCTTTAGGAAGTGCAAGTATTGCTCTAAAAGCGGGCTCATCCAAAGCCCCTATGATAACGGTTCCAAGCCCTAGAGCGGTGACTTGTAAGCACACGTTTTGTGCCGCATGTCCAATTTCCATATGCACATATTGCTTGCCGCGATTGCCATATTTCTTTGTAGTTCTGGCATACACAGCAGTCATTACTAGATTAACTGGTGCAAATTTTATCGCATTTTGCTGCAGAGCGGCTGCTGTTAACGCGGTTCGCTTATCGCCTTTGACCATGAGTTGTAGCGCATGTTCTGCTGGTAAATAATGATAGACCCCCGTCGGTAAACCACGAACGTTGCCACTAACCAAGTAAATTTCCAAGGGGTACAATGCACCTGCGGAAGGTGCTGTACGAAATCCCTCTGGCGAAGTGATACCTTGTGCCGCCCAGAGTAATTGTGATACTTGCTGCAACGTTATAGCATCCTCTTTATATTGTCTTATCGACCGGCGCTGTTTGAGTGCTTGTTCAAGGGAGGTGGTACTGTCATAAAGGGGGGCGGGCAATTTTATTTTGGTCTCAGCGGTCACTCGTGAGGAAGGACTTGGTTTATTAATCTCTGGTATAAACAGACTTAAAATCATCATTCCCGCAATGACAAAGAATAGTATCCAAAGCTTTTTCCTTGAACTATTAGTCCAGTGCATATCTATTTCCCTTAGATGATGTTGTCAGCAAAATCTGAAATATTATTGCCTTGACTTATTTTTGACAGACGACTGACCAATTAACCGCCTGTAAAACACGCCCTCGTGTTCACAAACTCACATGATTTTCTTGCGCTAACCATTCTTTGATTTCACGCTGAGAATCGTTAATCACCTGAATTAATTGATGGTATAATTGTTCTAGCTTGTGAGTGTGGCCCGCTTTATGATAACGCTCTAAATACTGACAAGCATATTTAAGTCGAATTGTTCCACAATAAACTGCGCCGCTTTTAAGCTTATGGGCTAAATCTTCAATCTTATCCCAGTTTTGCTCATTATAGGCGCTTTGAATTTTTAGTGAATCTCCAGGAAGTTCCTGATTTAACATCAATGAAAGCAACTCTCGAAGTACATCTTCATTACCAAGATTAGTTATACCTGTTTCCAGATCAAACAGTGGATAATGATCTAGAAGAAAGAGTTCGTCTTCTGTTTCAGGCAAATCGACGCCTAACGTTTTAGTTTTTTGTATGTTGCATGATTTAATAAATTGATTGATTACCGTTTGTAATGTTGCTAATTGAATTGGTTTACTGATGACCATATTCATGCCTGCCTGTAAGGATTCTGGCTTGGCAGCTATTAAGCCATGTGCGGTTAAGCCGACAATAGGGATAGAGGGTAGACTATTGTCAGTTTCCCACTTGCGGATGGCTCGAGCTAACTCGTTACCTGACATGCCAGGTAAGCCAATATCCGTAAGAATTAAATCAAAATGTTGAGAGGTAGCTAGTTTAAAGGCTTTTTCACCATCCGTCGCTGAAACAAAGCGACAACCCGTTTGTTGCGTAATGGTTTCTACAATTTTCAAAGCAATTAAATTGTCTTCTACCAATAAGAGGTAAGGCGAGTCGCTATCAGCGGGCAGCTCTAAACTAGAGTTTGAGGGTTGAATGTTGATCGGTTCTTTTGAAGAGGAGGTATTGGCAGGTTGAATAGGCTCAGAAATAACGGCATCTTCTTTTTTTCCGATAGCCATCGATAAGGTGAAATAAAAGGTAGTTCCCTTTCCTTCCTCGCTTTCTAATTGAATTTTGCCGCCTAGAAGAGAAACGTACTTTTCAACAATGTGTAATCCCACGCCATGGCCATGATATTCTCCTTTATAAGAAGGGGAGATGCGATAAAATCGTTCAAAAACCTTGGATTGTAATTCTTTAGGAATACCAGTGCCTGTATCCGTGATTCTAAAATCAAGCTCTATGCGTTCATTAGTCTTTGAACGCTGGGAAATGCCTATTAGGACGCGTCCATTTTCTGTAAATTTTATTGCGTTACCCACTAAGTTAAGTAGAATCCGGTGTAATTTAAACCGATCTGAGACAAGAAACTGAGGGATTTGTTGATCAATTTTCACCTCTAAATTTAAGTTTTTCTGGTAGATCATAGGCTGTTCCAGCCGAACAATACCTTCAATACTTTGGCGAAGATCGAACGTTTCCTGATGGATATCTTCTTCACTGACCTGTTCAGCAGAAACGACATCTAAAACGCCATTAAGTAATTTTAATAATTGCTCACCACTTTCATTAACCCAACGTGCATACTGTTTTTCTTGAGGATTACCGGCACCTTCTTCCAGGAACTTGGACATCCCAATAATACCACTTAAGGGTGTACGGATATCATGACTCATGTTTGCTATAAATTCTGTTTTTGCCTGATTAGCCGTCTCGGCTAATAGTCTCGCTTCTTTTAAAGCCGTGATATCGACCGAAATTCCTGCAACCCCCACTACTTTACCTGTATTATCTCGCAGTGGGACGCGACTTGTTAAAAGGTTTAACACGGTATTGTTAATATGAGGAATAGGGGGATCTTCAATACCAAAAATGGGCTGACCTGTCGTCATAACGTGTAGATCATCATTTTTTAATTTTTCAGCAAGACCATTAGGCCAATTGCATAACACTGCAAGCTCCTCATAGGATTTTCCTTTGAACTGCTCACGAGTCATGTTTAGCATAGATAATACATTTTGGTTGCAGCCTAACATTAAGCAATCTTTATCCATCCAGTAAACATTACACGGCATATTCTCAATAAGGGTTTCCAAGCGAAATATTTCGTTATGCTGTTTTTTAATTTCATAATTAGTTGTTTGCAAAATTAGGAAATTGGTATCATTAATTTTGATTCGCTCAATAAGCCATGTCAGACTGAGTTCCTCTCCTGCATTCGCGGGAATGGAGTGAATTAAGTTCGCGCCCAAAAAACGCTGCCAGTCCTGTTTGGAAAAACAATTTTTAGTAGATTGAAGACAGAATTCATTAAACGATTTACCTAGCGCTTCCGCTGCTGGGCAATTAAATAATTTTTCAGCTATGGGATTATAAATCACAATCCTCGATTCATGGTCTAAAAGAATGATGGCTTCCTGACTATGCGCCACGAGAAACTGCGCGAGTTGATTATGAATAATTAAGTCGTTGTGATCGATTTTCACGCTAGTATGTTATCCTTATGCCATTTTGGTAAGTAACAAAGTAATAAGTACTCGGAGTTTTCCTGGTAATCAATTTATTGTATTTCTTTTGAATTATATACCATTGAGGATCCTAATATGGAGATAACCACCTGCCTTATTGGTGAAGATAGTTTAGTTATTCAGTGTGGTGATCAACTTTTATCTCGCAATCATCGCATACACTTGGTTATTTCGCCACTGCACAGTGTTCAAGAGTGGGCTGAAGAACATGGAATTTCCTGGATCGCCAGTATTGATAAGCTTGCAAATATCGAGCCTTTTCAGGTTGATTATTTGTTCAGTATTGTGAATAGTCGCATTTTATCAAAATCAATTCGAAATTTAGCCCGCTGTTATGCCATTAACTATCATGATTCACTTTTACCTAAATTTGCAGGTCTGAATTCTACCTCCTGGGCACTTGTTCACAACGAAAAAGAGCATGGTGTCACCTGGCATATCATGAATGACAAGATTGATGAGGGGGAGATTGTTTATCAACAGTCCTTGCCAATCCATCCTAATGATACGGTGCTTACATTAAATTTGCGTTGTTATGAAAATGCGATTTCATCCTTTACTCAGATGATTAAGCTTATCGAAGCCGGTTTGCTTGCACCTAGAAAGCAAGTGCTTGATAAGCGGAGTTATTTTGCTGCAAATCATCATTTACCGTGTTTTGGATTTATTGATTGGCGGCTTTTTTCAGCCAAAACGATTGAGCGCATCACGCGAGCTTTATCCATTCAAAAATATAGTAATCATGTTGGCACCTTAAAATTACTGGCAGACAGGGACTACGCGATTGTTTCCCAGGTTGAACTGGTAAGCGCTCCCAACACCGCTGAGAATAAATTAGGTACAATCCTGGCTATTGAAGAAAACGGCCTTGTAGTTAGCACAGTAGGTCAACCCATTAAATTTGTTGAATTACTCTCCTTGGCAGGTGAGCCAATTTCAATTAAAGATTGGGTCAATAGTCATGGCCTGCAAGTTGGGCAAGTCTTACCTTACTACAGGGTAAAAGATATAGAAGCGCAAAGGAAATACCACAGCTCTGCATTAGCTAACGAGCGCTATTGGATTAGTAAAATAAAAGCGATATCTGAGCATAATACTTTTAATCTACAGCGTCTCAAACAATCGATGGAATTTGAACGTTTGGAAACATCCATTAGCTTAAATGACATCTTCCCCAGCAAACAATTTGATAACAAGGTAGAACTGCTATTAACAGCCATATTAATCTATTTGTATCGCCTAAATAACCAGGAACAGCTATCAATTTCAATTGTTCAGCCTGAGTATAATCATCTTCAAGAGCAATTCGGCCCTTTATTTTCAGGGTTTTTACCGTTGCTTTTCCATAAAGAAAATGATTTTTCATTTCAAGAGGCACTTGAGTCGGTAACCAAATCATTGGTCGAACTCGATAAGCGCTCTGTATTTCTGAGTGATATTGCTGCAAGACACCCTGAGTTGAAAGGAAGTCAAATGGAATCAGGGATTGTTATTAATCTTTCAGGGGCTAATAAAGAGTATCCTTGCCAAACGGAAACGGTGCTTTATTTTAATTTGGATCCGGATAGAGGTAAAATTGAGATTCTGCATCGTATGGAGCTAAACAGAGATGATTCGTTACTGAAAGAACTCATGTCGCATTGTACCCAGCATCTCGTTAATATTCTTATCCAGTTAATTAATCACCCTTTTGTTAGTGCAAGAAAGTTTTGCTTTTTGACACAAGCTGAACGTTACAACTTATTGCAGGTATGGGGAAAAGGAAAGACGAGATACCTGCCTGAAAAATCACTGGTAATGCTTTTTGAAACCCAAGTGGCAAACAATCCAGACAAGGTAGCTGTTTATTTCAATCATTTATCAGTCACTTACTTGGAGCTGAATGAACTCGCTGAGCGGGTTGCCAATCGCATACGGCAGCGACAACTTCCTCCACAACACTTTATCGGATTGTACCTTCAGCGAAGTATAGAGATGCTTGCTGTGATACTAGGGATTTTAAAGGCCAATTGTGCCTATGTTCCTCTGGATACCAAATATCCTTTACTGAAAATAGAACAAATTGTTGAAGATGCTAATCTTTCTTGCCTTTTTATCCAGCAAAAATCAGTGGAACAATTTAACGATTTTTTCAAGCAAAAAGAGAAAAAGGTTGAGTTGTTAACCGTCGAGGCTATTTTATCGACTCCGCAAAAGGCCTGCGAGCAGGTACCAGACGGTTTAACCATAACAAACAAGATTGCTTATATTATGTTTACTTCGGGTACAACAGGAAGGCCAAAGGGGGTTGTTGTCACCCATAAAAACATTATTAATTATTGCAAGTGGTTCACTGAGACAACCCATTTTGATGAAAAATGTACTATTGATTTCTCGTCATCCATTGCGTTTGATCTCTCGGTGCCTTGTACCCTTGCTCCTTTATTAGTGGGGGGGGCCATTGCTATAGCCACTGATGCCCAAAAAACAAATCCACAACTTTACCTGACCCATCTTAAAAAGCACCTGGTCACTCATGCGGAGTTAACCCCTGGTTATCTTGAAATGTTGCTGAATTACCCTCAGGAAGTAATTGATTTGGTTCATTTACGTTATTTGTTACTCGGGGCTGATGTGGTTTTAAGTACTGATGTGAAACGATGGTTATCGTTATGCCCTCACCATCAGGTCATCAATGAATATGGTCCTACAGAAACGACGGTGTCAGTCACTTCTTATTTTGTGAATAAGGATGAGTTGGATAATGGAACCTCAGTTCCGATTGGCCAACCGGCTTTTAATTCGACCGGTTATGTTCTCGATCAATACAAAAATCTCTGTCCTTTTGGTGTAAAAGGAGAGCTATATATTGGTGGAGCTCAAGTAACCAAAGGTTATCTGAATCGGCCTGACCTAACACAAGAGAAGTTTATCCATGTGGATTTCACCAAGCCCAATGAAGTGCTTTATCGTACAGGCGATATGGTGTGTTGGTTGCCAGGTGGAAGTTTGCAGTTTTTTGGAAGAAATGATCACCAAGTCAAAATTCAGGGTTACCGTATCGAATTACCGGCTATTGAATCGATTTTGGTTAAATTTCCTGGAATTCATCAAGCAGTGGTTGTCGTGATGCGAGGAAAATCAAAAGAAGCTTATTTGCGAGCCTATTTGGTGACTGATAAAAAGCCAAAAACCAGCAACGAATTAAGGGAGTATTTGGCTGACTATCTGCCTGGCTATATGATACCGCGCGAATTTTGTGTCATAAAATCAATTCCTTTAAAAGAGAATGAAAAAATAGATTTTACTTCATTAGAACGGCAAGGATTTCAACTTTTACGATTTAATGAACAAGATACAATTGATGCATTAACACCCCACGAAAAGGAAATCAAAGGAATTTGGGAGCAAATTTTTCACAGGAAGGTCCATTCTGCCCAGGAGGATTTTTTTGCCATGGGGGGCGATTCACTCACGGCTTTGCAGCTCATATCCACTTTAAAAACGCATTACAATTTAAATTTGCCCCTGCAATTAGTGTTTGAGTATCCAACTATTTCAAGTTTAGCGACCAAAATTGATGAGTTTTTAGCGAGTAAACGTTCAGAAAAGCATTTTTCTATCAAAGCAAACCCTTTAATTAAATTGGCAACCGGTAAAGACGAGCCGCCTTTGTTTTTAGTGCACCCCGTGGGTGGTTCAGTCTTTTGGTATAAGCAATTAGCTTCATATTTGCATGGTAAATACACTGTTTATGGTATTCAGGATCCTAATCTGGATGGAATGCTTCTTCGCTTTAACGCTTTGGAGGAGATGGCCAGTTTTTATTTGCAGGAAATAAAAAAAGTGTATTCAGGTGATCAATACTGCCTGGGAGGAGCCTCATTCGGCGCTACAGTTGCTTTTGAAATGGCAAAACAACTCGTCAATGAAAAAAAATCCATTCAATTTCTAGGGTTGTTCGATGGGTGGGCTCATTATCCTCATGACTTAATGCAGGAAGATACATCCATATTCTTAAGCCAGACAGAAGATAATCAATCCACGATCAATAACAAGACAAAAGAGTCTTTATATGAATTGGAACAATATCGAAAGACGTTATTACTCAATTATAAACTCTCTTCCTTGAAGGCGGATGTGACCTTATTTAAGGCAAGTGAATTATGGCCTTCATTTAAACTCATTGATGACTTTAATAATGGTTGGCGTCCTTATGTTGAGGGTGAAATTAAGCAGTATGCGATATCTGGGAATCATGAAACCATGTTTTTTGAGCCCTATGTCCAGCGATTAGTAGAATGTCTTTCCATGAAAATATAATGGCTTACCTGGCTAATGAGGATTAATTAATCTCAGGTCACTGGTTAATAAACGTCCATTATTGAGTGTTGCCTTAAAGCAGGTCTGGACAAATTCTTGGATAGGTTTTACCGCCAAAATTAATTCAGGTGCCCAGGGTTCTCAGGATGAACTCACCATGGGGTTTTCCAGCTGTTTTTGATAGTCGCGCCACTGGGGCATAAATCGGGTCATTAACGCATGGAAACGCTTATTGTGGCTAGCTTCCAATAGATGAACCATTTCATGAACTAAAACATATTCCAGGCAAACCAAGGGTTTTTTAATCAGATTAAGATTCAGCCAGATTCGTTGCGCACGGACGTTGCAAGAGCCCCAGCGGGTTTTCATTAGTTTGATTCCCCAGCTGTTCACGTTTACCCCGATTATTGGTTCCCATTTCTGTAGTAGTTGGGGTAAAACTGCTTTCATTTGTTCTCTGTACCAGCTTTTTAACAGGACTTCTCTAATGGTTACCGTTGAATCAGCTTTGGTAAAACAGTGGATAAAGCGGTCATCGATAACGATTTTTGCCTGTTGACTATTCTCGTGAATAACGAATGCAAATGATTTACCTAAAAAATAATGATGTTCGCCTGATTCAAAACGAGGGCTGGGTTGGGGGGGATTTTGAGTTAAACGGGCTCGCTGGGCATGAATCCAGGCGCTTTTGGCTTCCAGCTGCCGGTGAATCAGGGCCATAGAAAATCTTAATGGTACGCTGACCCTGACCTCACCATGAGGCGGATATATACGTAGATGTATGTTTTTTATCGGTTTTCTTATGATGTTTATAACAATCCCATCAATTTCAAGTTGATTGTGCGACATAGAAGCAAGTAATAAAAAACAAGAAAGGGTAGTTATAAATTGATGAGGGTAGATAGTCAATTGATTAGTGGACCTTATGGTCTTTAGCTTGGGAAATAGGAAGCGATGAATCAGGACTTACGAAAAAAGTCGAGACAAAATTTTAACGAAGAGATCGGAGTTTTTCGTAAGTTCTGTGAATCTATCAGAAGCGCTCATCAGGGACACAAGGACTATCGACATATTCACCGTTTATTTTCAATACCATATTCACGCTGGCACGATGGTAGCGAACTAATTGTTCGTATTGGGCGGGGGTCAGATAGCCATAACTGTTACCACAATAAACCAGTGAATGGGCGGCGCGCGAAGATTTAACTTGTATGGGGATATCACAATCCCAACGAAAGCGTGTCAAATCACAGTTAGCAAAGGCTGTGCTCAATGGCAGTATAAACAGAAGCGACGCTAGATTGATTGTTTTCATAGACTAACACTCCGTTGTTCTATTCTAATATTATCGGCTATTACGCAGAATTCTGATAGTGAAGCATGCTTGAACTATGCCAAGTTAGTAAACGATTCCTTCATGGCGTAGTAGATCTGTTTTGTAATGCAGAGCGGTAGTTTGCCCCATATAGCCGCCACAGTTGGTTTTGCCAACTACACGATGGCAAGGAATAAACAAGGCTAAAGGATTACTTTTACAAGCCTGGCCAATAGCACGGGGACTTGATTGCAATGTCTTTGCCAATTCACCATAGGTAAAGGTGCGGCCTACGGGAATAACCAGTAAAGCATTCCAAACCCGCTGCTGATAGAGAGTACCTTGTGGTTTTAATGGCAATTGAAAACGATAGTGAGGGTTTTGGAAATAATGATCGATTTCCATCGCAATGGTGTTGGTCAGTTGATTAACTAGCTTGCTGGAAGTGGGCGATTCAGTAAAATTTGCGCGGTGGATATAATGCTCATCGTACTCAACTTCAAGCCAACCAACAGGTGTACTGAATTCGGTGACGATGAGCATTTTGGTCCGCAATTAACTTTCTTTTTTGCTAGTCAATTTTTCTTTGATACGTGCTGCACGGCCAGCTAAATCACGCAGATAATATAGCTTGGCACGACGAACATCACCACGACGCTTAACAGTAATGCTGTCTACAACAGGACTGTAAGTTTGGAATACGCGCTCAACACCAACGCTGTGAGAAATTTTTCGAACCGTGAACGCAGAATTTAAACCGCGGTTGCGTTTAGCAATGACAATACCTTCGAAGGCCTGTAAACGCTCGCGTGTACCTTCTTTTACTTTTACTTGTACTAAAACGGTATCACCTGGACTGAAATCAGGAATATTTTTGCCTTGCATTTGTTCGGCATTTAATTGGTCAATAATGTTCGTCATGGTCACTCCTCAAATGGGTATTCCTTTTAATCAGGAACCACCGTGTTCGCGTTTAAACTCGACAAGCAACTGCTTGTCCGTATCACTTAACTGTATTTTCTCTAATAAATCCGGACGTTTCAGCCAGGTTTTACCCAGCATTTGTTTTCTACGCCAGCGCTCAATATCTCGATGATGGCCACCTAATAATACTGGCGGAACATCTAAACCGTTAATAGTAGCTGGTCTAGTGTAATGTGGACAATCCAGCAAACCATTCATAAATGAATCTTGTTCTGCAGAGCCCAAATGGCCAAGACTGCCAGGCAGAAGGCGTATAATCGCATCGATAAACACCATGGCTGCCAATTCACCACCACTTAAAACAAAATCTCCTAGCGACCATTCTTCATCAACATCATGTGTAATGATCCGCTCATCAATTCCTTCATAGCGTCCTGCTATAAAAAGCAGGGGCCGTTTGCTTGCTGCCACTTCATTCAAATCAAACTGGCGAACTACTTTCCCTTGTGGACTCAAATAGATGGTCTTACAAGAGGTCGGCAACTGAGTCTTTGCATGCTTAATTGCTGCATGTAAGGGCTCATACATCATGACCATACCCGGACCACCGCCATAGGGTTTATCATCCACCTGACGATAGGGCCTTGTCGCCCACTCACGGGGATTCCAACAGTCTACCTTCGCTAACCCTTGCTCAAGAGCCCGTCCCACTACACCGTGGTGCAAGCCATCAAACATCTCGGGCATCAGTGTTATCACACCTAAATGCAGCATTATCTAAAAATCCGCATCCCAGTCAACTCTTATAAGATTTTGGCCAGGATTGATGTCCATAATAAACTGATCCGGTAAATAGGGAATCAAATATCGCTTTGTTCCTTCTACAACCAAAACATCATTGGCTCCAGTCGGCATTACTTCTTTTACCTTGCCAAAGGAGATTCCTTGCAGATTAACAACCTCCATTCCAACAAGTTCATGCCAGTAATATTCGCCTGGTTTAAGTGAAGGAAGTTGAGTGCGACTAATCGCGATATCACTATTAGTCAGGTTAGCCGCCTGCTCTCGTTCGCTATAACCTTCAATCTGGGCAAGAATCAATTTATCGTTGACTTCTATGTGCAATACGCTAAGTGGTTGCCATTGTTTGCCTATATAGGCATGCCAATCTGTATAACGCAGGATATTATCACGAGGCTCGGTGAATGAATGAACAATAACGAGCCCTTTAATTCCATGCGCACGACCAAAACGACCAACAACAACCCAATCAGTAACCTTGTCCACGTTATTCAGCAGCAGCGCTCTTCTTGCTATATTCTTTGATTAAGGCACGAACGCGATCAGATAACTGAGCGCCACTATTTTGCCAATGAGTTAATTTGTCCATTTCAATCTGCAGGCGAACTTCTTGACCACGCGCAACAGGGTTGAAATAACCAATTCGCTCAATATAGTTACCATCACGACGTCGGCGA
Organism: Legionella donaldsonii; assembly: GCF_900452385.1. Classification (NCBI taxonomy): domain Bacteria; kingdom Pseudomonadati; phylum Pseudomonadota; class Gammaproteobacteria; order Legionellales; family Legionellaceae; genus Legionella; species Legionella donaldsonii. The sequence goes on from NZ_UGOA01000001.1 coordinate 552,398, forward strand.
CTGTCAGTGACAACCATATTGTAAAAAGGACGCTTCTTTGCGCCAGCTCTTGATAAACGTATAACGACCATTGTTTTCCTCTACTTAGAGTGGTTACGTAAAAATGCCGTGTATTGTACGAAAATTAATTCGGCATGGGAAGTGATTACAGGAATTATTTCATATCATCGGGAAACAGCCCCTTTAAACCAGTCATGCCGCCCATCCCGCGCATTATTTGTTTCATGCCGCCTGGCTTGGTGAATTTCTTCATCATTTTTTGCATTTGTTCAAATTGTTTCAGCAGACGGTTAACATCCTGAATTTGAGTACCTGAACCAGCTGCGATGCGTTTTTTTCGTGAGCCGACAATAATTTTAGGAATACGGCGCTCTTTGGGGGTCATGGAATTTATAATAGCGACAGTTTGTGCCATGGCCTTGTCATTGACTTGGCTTATTGCTTGTTGTGGCAATTGACTCATGCCAGGCAATTTACTCATCATACTGGCAATACCACCCATATTGTTCATTTGGAGTAGCTGTTGTTTAAAGTCCTCCAAGTCAAACCCTTTTCCTTTTTTAAGCTTTTTGGCCAGTTTTTCGCTGGCTTGCTTATCTGCTTTACGCTCGACTTCCTCAATCAGGGTAAGAATATCTCCCATACCTAGAATACGTGAGGCTATTCGATCTGGATGAAAAGGTTCTAGCGGATCAATTTTTTCACCGCTACCCAAAAATTTGATGGGTTGGCCGGTAATGTGTTTAACCGAAAGTGCTGCTCCTCCGCGGGCATCACCATCTGTTTTGGTGAGAATGACACCGGTCAAAGGCAAGGCTTCATGGAAGGCTTTGGCTGTATTCGCAGCATCCTGGCCCGTCATGCTATCTACAACGAATAAAGTTTCTACCGGATTGACTGCTTTATGGAGTGCCTTGATCTCCGCCATCATCTCGGCATCAACATGTAAACGGCCTGCTGTATCAAAAATGACTACATCCATATATTGTTTTTTGGCGCTGTCCAAAGCTCTTTGGGCAATATCTAAAGGCTGTTGATGTGCTTCTGATGGAAAGAAAGTAACATCAAGTTGAGCAGCTAAAACTTTAAGTTGTTCAATGGCAGCGGGTCGGTATACGTCCAAACTCACTAACATGACTTTCTTATTTTCTGTTTCTTTTAGGTAGCGGGCTAATTTTGCACTACTGGTTGTTTTACCAGAGCCTTGCAAGCCTGCCATCAGGAATACTGCAGGAGGTTGGGTTTTAAAATTAAGCTCAGCGCGAGTATCACCTAAAATATGCACTAATTCATCATGAACAATTTTAACCAGCGCTTGATCGGGTTTTAAGCTCCCCTGGACTTCCTGACCAAGTGCCTTTTGTTTTACCTGCTCAATAAACTCTTTAATGACAGGTAAGGCCACGTCTGCTTCAAGCAACGACATACGCACTTCGCGTAGAGCATGTTGCATATTTTCTGGAGTAAAGCGACTTTGACCGCTAATCGTTTTAAAGGCTTGCGTTAAGCGTTCGGTTAAATTCTCAAACATGGTAATTACCTAATGCAAAAATTCTAACTATAGCACAGTGGCCAGGTTGCCAAAACTTTTATTGGCCAGGAAAGGCAGGATTGATTAATAAATTAGTCTCTTACTAATTTTTTTCATGCTTTTTAAGGGAATTGGCTATAGATCTTGTCTTTTTGATATGATGAACTAATTTTCTTTGCAATTACTTGGGGATATGTAGTGCATTTTTCTTTTTCTTTACCCACGCTTCTAATTGCTTTAGTGCTGCTGGTTTTATTATCAGCTTTTTTTTCTGGTGCAGAAATTGGCATGATGTCTTTAAACCGTTACCGTTTGCGCCATTTAGTCAAAAAAAATGATAAACAGGCTATACGTGTTAACCAAATGCTGGCTCGCCCCGACAAACTACTTAGTGTCGTGTTAATTGGTAATACGTTGGCGAATATAGTCGCCTCAACGCTAGCAACGCTTGTTGGCCAGCGTTTATATGGGGATGCTGGTGTAGCCATAGCGACTCTGATCCTAACATTGGTCATTCTCGTGTTTTCTGAAATGACGCCCAAGACCTTGGCCGCTTTGCATCCACAACAGGTTGCTTTTACTTCGTCTTTTCCGTTGCAAATTTTGCAAATTATTCTTGCTCCTTTGGTTCAAACAATCACATGGATCACCAATACTATTTTGCGTTTATTTGGCGTCACCCTTGATAAGGTACAAAAAGAAGCTTTATCCGGAGAGGAATTACGTTCAGTAGTCCATGAGGCAGGGGGGCTTTTACCTGTTGAGCATAAAAGTATGTTGATCAGTTTGCTTGATTTGGAGCAAGCAACTGTTGAAGACATCATGATTCCGACAGCGGATATTATTGGTCTTGATTTGGAGCAATCCTGGCATGACTTACTTGAGCAGTTAGAAACGGCACAGCATACCCGGCTTCCTCTTTATCGCGATACGATTGATAATCTGGTCGGTATGGTCCATGTGCGAAGTGTACTGAATTTGGCTTTAGAAGAACGTCTTGATATGGATAATTTATTAAAAATCGCCGATGCGCCTTATTTTATTCCAGAAGCAACCCCTCTTAATGTGCAGATTTTAAATTTCCAGAAAATGAAAAAACGCAGTTGTTTTGTGGTGGATGAATATGGTGAATTGTTGGGGTTGGTGACAATGGAGGATATTCTTGAGGAAGTCGTTGGCGAATTTACAACTGATATTGCAGCCTTGAGCAAGGACATTACCCAGCAAGAGGATGGGTCTGTTATTGTTGATGCCAGTATTACTTTACGCCATTTAAAGCGCTTACTGAACTGGCAGTTACCTTCCTTGGGACCGCGCACGTTGAGTGGTTTAATCATTGAGCATTTGGGCTATATCCCTCCACCGGATTGTTGTCTGCAAATCGAGAGTTTTCAAATTGAAATACTCATGGTCAGCGATAATATGATTAAAACAGTGCGTATGCTTAAGGTGAATAAGAAGAGGAAATAATAGGGCAGGTTACATTTCTACTATCTTGGAGCTTATGGTGCGATTTTCTGCGCTTCGCTGCTCACATACTGGTGCGTATGCTCTGCTGCGATGCTTGAATATCGCACCATAAGCACTCAAGCATAGCGAAATGTAAACAGCCTGACGTTAGTTATTTTATTTCTTCGTTTTCTTTGACAGCTAATACCCGTGCAGTAAATAAATAACCGCCATTTCTAATGGTTTTAATCAGGGCTGGTTTTTTGGCGTTGGGTTCAATTTTTTGCCTTAAGCGGCTAATTTGGACATCAATGCGCCGATCAAAAGGGGTCAAATCCGTATTTTTTGTGAGTTGAAGTAAAAATTCGCGGCCTAAAACACGTTGTGGTTGTCGTACAAAAGCCAGCAACAATTCATACTCACCTACGCTCAGTGGTAACTCTTGATTTTTATTATCAAAGAGTTGCCGTGAAGCGGGATAAAGTCGCCAGTTGGCAAAAAGAAAAACATTTTTTTCAGACTCTGCTTCTTGCGAAGAGCGTTGTACTCGTCTACTAATGGCAGAAATCCGGGCATGGAGTTCACGAGGATGAATGGGTTTGATCAAAAAGTCATCGGCACCGGCCTCTAGCATGCGCACACATATATTTTCGTTTGCTTGTTCGCTAATAATAATTAAAGGCACCTGAAAACGATGATATAAATTATCGATCTGGGCTGGATCTTCTTGAATAAGAGCCCAATTGATTAGCAATGCCTCAGGTTGACTAATATTCCCACTGAGTTGTGAGAGATCAGTTTGTTGTTCAATCTGATAATCAAATTTAGCAAAATATTCTAAAAGACGCCCATCTGGTGGAGCATTATCAATGATGAGCAGATATTTGCGATGCATGAATCATTCTCCGTCATGAATGCAAATCAATTCTATACTTGGCAGGATTATATACTGTTTATTATCAAATTTGTGATTTTTTAGTTGATTGCCTTTATTTTAATTGCAAGAATTTTTTTCCTCTGGCTATAACTATCACGCCTTCTGTTGTTTTCAACAGTCATTGCTAGTAATCACTGTTTCTAATTTGTAGAATAGAGCGCGTTTGTATACAGCGAATACTCATTATCAAATTTATAGCTTGAGGGGAAAAGCATGAATAAAATTATTGGCTTGTGTGGTTTAATAGTCTCTTTATTGTTGAGCAGCTGCTCGAAGGACATCGCGCCTGGTGATTACGATGTCAGTGAGGTTGGACGGTTAAAGAAAGTTGCTTCTGGTACAATCATTTCAAAACGGGCTGTTAAGTTTCATAGCAGAGATACTGCGAATAAAAAAACGGAGAAAGCACCTGGCAGTGAATACATTGATGGTGGCCGTGGCTATGTTTACGTGATTAAATTAAATAGTGGCGCCATTGTTTCTGTAGCTCAGGCAGAAGACTTAAACCTAAAAGTAAAACAACATGTTCTAGTTGTTTATGGTAAGAATACACGCGTACTGCCAGATAGCGGCACCGATAGTTAATTTTAGGGACTACAGCTGCCGAGAGGTATTTTGATGTACCTCTCGCTTACTAATTCTGGAATGATTTAAAGATAATCGTTTGTATTCGGGGCAGCTGTCATTTACCGACTCAATGAATCAATTACTTTGCTAAGGTGGTTGGGTAATCTTCAAGCGTGATTGAGTTGGCAGCACTATTAATTCGGTTTGTTCTCGCTAAATAAAAAATTCGATAAGATGACCTCGAAGTAGATGCATTAATTGTCCCGTTAGCCATGTGAATGAATTTTTTTCTTGTGGGCGTTAGGTTTGCATTGCTCTAAGACTGATGAAGGTCAGGAATAGGCCTCATTTATTTAGTTGATATCCAATAGATTTGGTTTAAGTTTTGATTTTGGATAAGAGGCGAGCTCATTTTTATAAAATTGCAGGAGCTGTTTTAACATTTCTGGAGCAGGAGAGGTTTGGGCAAATGATGAATCCAGGCTATCAGTCCATTTATCATCGCTTAGACGTAAAATCACAGTAATATATTGGAAGTCATCCGGGTATAAAGCAACAATCCAGTCATCATCAAGAATTGCGTATAGCTTCAGGGCATCTAATATGGCCAGTTTATCTTTACGTATTTGCAATTGCCCATTTTCTGGATTAACTCTATACAATAGTTTTCCTAATTTTCTGGCTTTTTCTCTTGAGACAATCTGATTAGGTAGTTCACCACTTTCCAGCATAAATACACGGTTATCAGGAGGCAGTTCGTGGTGAGTAAGCGCATTGAGTAATGAAATGCCATCAAAATTTTTCTTTAAAGGCAAATTTAAGAAGCTATAGATTGTTGGGGCTATATCAATCAAAGCCACCCGCCTGTCTATTTTGCCGGGAACAGTTATTAACTGTCCCTGATTAAAAATTTTAAAACCCAGCAGACAAAAAAATTGTGCCGGGCTAAGTAAATCTGAACCGTGTCCTGCACTCATTTCTAATGTTGTGGAAGTCTTGCGCTTGAAATAATCGCTTAATTTGTTTTCTTGCTTACCTTGATAGTTTGCGAGAGTAAGAGGGCGTGATCCTGGTTCGTAGAGGGCTTCCCCATGATCGCTGAGAACAATGATCAAACTATTTTGTAACAGATCAGCCTGTTGTAATGCAGTCAAGAACTTACCAATTTGTTCGTCTGCTTTATAAACGGCGTCTAGATACAGTTGTCCCCGTTCTTGCACAGAGTATTCATTTTTTACTTGGGCAGGGGAAGAAGCTGCCCAGGCGTAGGGCCAGTGAGGCAAGGTAAAGTGCACTGCCATAAAAAGAGGTGTTTGTGGGTTATGCTGTTTTATGAATTGATGTAGGACTCTATCAAAAGTACTCGGGTAATAAGAAAAATGACTGGAACGGTTAAGGTAATTATAAGGAAACAACCAGTGACTGATAGGAAGATTAATCAGTAAGTTACTTAAAGGAAAATCATTAAAAGTGCCTAAGAGCACATCATTGACACCCAGTTTAGGCCCTATCACTTTTTCAAAACCAAAATCGTTACTGATACTGCTAAACCGTCTATCATCAGTGGCAAAAACGGTTTGATAACCCAGGCTCTGCATAGTCCAGACAATGCTTTCCTTGCTTTTTACAAGGTCCGCTGGCATCAAATTATAACGGGCCTGGTGGTGCAGGGGATACATCCCTGTCAGGATACTTGCCCAGGCCGAATAGGTACGCGCCAGAGGGCTAACAGTTTCCTTGAATACGATACTCTGTTGTATAAATTGATCGAGATTGGGTGTATTGTGAGCACTCACTCGTTCAGGACTTAACGAATCAATACCAATCAGAAAAATATTCGGTGTGTTGGACGCAATCCCGTCGTGCTTTATTTGAGCTTTTTCATAACCAAGAAAAAATAATGTGCTTACACAAACTAGAAAAATACAGATGAAAATTATAGGGCGACGATGCCAAGCTTGCCATAAAGTATTTAAAATCAACAGGCCCAGTATCAGCAACGATAGGTAAAAGGTCATTTTGAGTAAAAGTGGCGGTAGCCCGGGTAAAAATAAACGACTGAAAGCGCTTAAAGGAAAGAAATAGCAATTAGCCGTCAGCAGGGCAGTCAGTGAGAGGCAAAAAACAATCACTTGCCAGCGCTCAAGCGCTTTTTTTGTGGGTAGATATTCTGCGATTCCCCAGAGCATGGCAGTTTGTAGGAGAGTTAAGAGCACATAAAGCAGAACTTGAATGATAAGCGCTGTTGCCAACTCGATATAAACACTGATAGGCAAGGGAATAGCTTTTAGAAAACTGCCTCCCTGGGCAAGGATATAAGCGAATTGTAAAACTAAAAAAACTAAATTGAATAAGGCGAAATTGGTACAGTAATCGCCTATACCCTCTCTTCTTTTCACGGCTGTGTGACTACTGTACTGTTTAGGTGCCAATTATAAACGTAACCATTGATCGTATTGATATGCTTAAGTTGGCTCAGTAGTGGTTCTTTGGCAAATTGTTTAATATGATTGATCACATCACGTTTTGTGCCACCGAAGTCTTCATTAAACCAATCATAGATCTTGGATACAATGAGCTTACCTTCAATAACCTGTACGCCTCGGAGTGAATTAATGTAGCCTCTGGCTGCCTCATTTAATTCTTGCTCAATTGTGGCACCATGATAGGCTTGCTTATTTAGATTGGCAGAGCCTATTGCTGCATTATTTATTGCATAGAGGGTTCTTGGATCATTCCAGATAGGGCGAATAATACGGTTTTGTATTTCATCAAGTGACAAAGGGGTATGATTGATCGTGATTAGCTTGGCTCCCCAAGGACCGATACTAAATAAACCGGGTGAAATATTGATTTCTTCGATACTTCCTACAGGATAGTAGTCCGCTACGATTTGGATAGTAAGGGCATTGTAGAGATTGAGCCAAAAAGCAAGTTGCTCATTTCGGTTATAGGCATCAATATCGATTTTAGCCATTTTTTCAATATAGGATTTTAGTAAATCGTAATCCGCTTCAGTGAGATTAGGATAGTCAACCAGATTAATGCCTTCTTCGTTGGTAATAATTCGTTTACTCAAAAATGTTTGCCAATCGTCATGTGCAATTGTTTCTGTTGATAAAGGGTTATTTACTTCCCAAATTGGCCAAAGGTTTTTGTGAAAAGTAGCGCTCATTCCATTGTTCATCAGGAATAAACAGACTAGCAGGCTAAAAACTTGTGTAAACGGCTTGATCTTAAACATTCACTCTGGCCCGATTTCTAAGTGCGCTACCGATGGTATTGCCGTCCAAAAACTCTAACTCGCCTCCAGAGGGGATCCCATGAGCTAATTGGCTCACCTGGACTGGGTGATCGCGCAGTAATTCGTGTATAAAATGAACGGTTGTCTGGCCTTCTATGGTGGGGCTTAAAGCAAGAATGACTTCTTTGATTTCTTCTTTAACAACCAATTCGCGCAATTTGGGTAATCCTATGTCATCTGGCCCCATGCCATCAAGGGGAGAAATTCTTCCCATCAGTACATAGTAACTGCCAGTAAACGCATTGCTTTGTTCAACTGCGAGCACATCAGCAGGATTTTCTACTATGCAGAGTGTCTTCAGATCCCTTGCGGGGTTTTGACAGAGTTTACAAAAATCCTGTTCGGTATAATTATTACAACGCTTACAATGATGGATAATATTCATTGCTTCTTCTAAGCAGGAAGCAAGGTGCAAGCCGCGCTGGCGTTGATGTTGCAATAAATGAAACACCATGCGCTGCGCGGATTTCGGTCCAACTCCGGGCAGACAACGCAAAGCGTCCACTAGGCGGCTTAGTGTGTCCATTATCCCTCTTATTCCTTATCTTCTTCCTTCAGGAAGTCAGTAGGAATATTGAGTCCTGCAGTTAACTGACTAATTTTTTCTTTCGATGCTTTTTCTACTTTTCGCACTGCATCATTAATCGCTGCTGCAACTAAATCTTCCATCATTTCAACCTCTTCGTCCATTAATGAAGGATTGATTTTGACTTCAGTAACATCATGACGGCCATTCATTTTTACTTTGATCATGCCACCACCTGCTTCACCATCAACGAGCAACTGACTCAGTTGTTGTTGGGCTTCTTGCATACGTTGCTGCATTTTTTGGGCTTCTTTCATCAAGTTGCCAAGATTTTGATTAATATCCATCTCTATTCTCTCGCTAGTTAAATGTAATAATTATAATCCATCTTTACTGGGTTCAATAGAATTTTGAACTAATTCGGCCGAAAATTCCTCTTTCAACTGGTGAAGGAATGGGTCATTTTGCAGGGCTATTTCTGCTTCTTGTTGACGCAAGCCTTGAGCAATCTGTTTTTTCTGGGCCGGCGATGATTGTACAGCTTCACCAGTACTTAGTACAATTTTAATCGATTCCTTATAATAGGTACCTAAAGCCTGTTCTAAACGACTTGTAACCGCGGGAGTAAATAAGGATTGGTGGCCTCTAGCAACCCGCAGCGTTATTTCACGCCCAGTTTTTGCTATTAGTTCAGCATTTTCAGCTGCATTGAGCGTTAGACCTGTCAACTTCAGTTGAGTTACGATCACACTCCAATCGTCAGATATCGTTAAGACAGATTCTTGCACAACAGGCTGCTGCAATGGTGTAGGTGGTTCTGGTTCTATTGTGCTTCTATTGTTTGCTTCAATAATAACCGGCTCTGCCTGCTTATCCGATTTAATCAACGGCAGACTGGAATTTTCCTCAAGCACCAGGGGTTTTTTAGCGGCTACTTCATAGGCTAGTGGTGGTGTATTCGCTTTTCCCGCTGGCTTGAATGTCAACATACGCAGCATGATCATTTCAAAACCAACAGCCAAGGTTGGGGCCAGATACATTTCTTCAGAGCCTTTAAGACCAATGTGATAAAATAATTGCACATCTTCCGGGCTAAAATGCTTGGCTAATACTTTGACTTCCAACTGGGTAGCTATGAGTGGATTTCCATCAGACAAAGTCTGTGTGACAGTGATTTGGTGCAGGTAATCCAATAAGGAGTCGAGCACATAGCGGAAATGTCCTCCTTCAACCGCAATTTGTCTGCTGACCTGAATAAGTTGTTGAGCGTCGAGTGCTGCCAGAGCATTTAAAAGTTGAATAGCATAGTCTTGTTGCGTATACCCCAGGATTGATTTTACTACCCGCGTTTGTAAGCAATCATCACTACTGGCAATTGCTTGATCGAGGAGACTCAAGGCATCGCGCATGCTTCCTTTAGCTACTTTGGCTAAAAGCTCTATAGCCTCTATTTCAAAGGGTAGCTGTTCTTCATTGAGAATATGTTGCAAATGCTGACTAATCAATTCTGAGGGTAAATGCTTGAGACTAAACTGCAGGCAGCGCGAAAGGACTGTAACAGGTAATTTTTGTGGATCAGTCGTAGCCAATAGGAATTTGACATGAGCTGGTGGTTCTTCCAGCGTTTTTAACAACGCATTGAAACTATGTTGAGAGAGCATATGTACTTCATCAATCAAGTAGATTTTGAAGCGACCGTTAGTTGGTGAGTACTGGACATTTTCCAATAGTTCGCGCGTATCTTCCACCCGTGTTCTGGAGGCGCCGTCAATTTCGATTAAATCGATGA